>DASRYP010000431.1:0-2326 GCA_035687165.1 Actinoplanes sp.
GACCCGGATCCTGCCGAGCTGGGGCTACGAGGGCCACGTGATCTGGGGCCTGACCTACCGCATGCTCGACGATCTCCTGGGCCTGGTCGCCCGCGACTGATCGCGGCGGCCGATGCTCCGGCCGCGCGCGTGCGCACCGCCGCCCGCGCGGCCCGACCCTGGCGTCCAGGACCGGGCGCAGCCCAGGGAAGGTTTTCGCTGCGCCGGGCGCATCATGAACAGCCGGCTGCTCGCCCGCACGGGCCTACCAATGGGCTTGCAAGTCGCCGGCAACCGGGAAAGGATCAGCGCATGCCAGGCAACAGGGATCAGCAAAACCGACGCGGCGGCAGGAACGACACGGCGACGACGAGGCCGTCGTCGCGCGCAGGCAAGGGCAACCGTGCGTCCAAGCTGCGCGGCCGAGGCCGCCGGCGGCCCGTGGACGAGTCCGGGTTCGGGCGCCAGGGCGGCGCCAACCAGAGCAAGGGCGTGGGCTCGCTGGGCCTGGAGCTCGAGGGCCAGAGCCGCGATGGCGTGGGCACGCTGAACCTGCCGCTCGAAGGCTCATCCAGGGGCGTGGGCTCGCTGGGCCTGGATCTCGAGGGCCGCGACTCGGCCGCCCGCCGCTCGGGCGTGGGCTCGCTCGACCTCGATCTCGAGGGCGAGGAGGAGACCGGTTCCCTGGGCCTCGATCTGGAGTGATCGGCTCGTCGCTGGTGTCACGTGGCCGGCGTGGCCGGCCGCCGGGTACGTCCCGACCGGGCTACCTCTGCTGTGGAGCGCAGCCGGTCGCCGCCGGCTTCTCGATGATCTCGGCCGCTCCCAGCTCGGTCAGGATCTCGCCAGGCCTGTCCGGGTTGGCGTAGTAGCGGTCGAGCGTGGGCTTGCCCGTGGTGATGAACGCTTCGATGTCGGCTGCCACCTGCGCGGGGGCAGCGCGGTGCGTGTTGTGGCTGAGATCGTCGATGCCCGTGGATGGCGCGGGCTCCTTGCCGTACATCTTCCAGTGATAGCCGGAGAGGCACGCGGCTGCGGCTGGATCGAGCGCCGCGCGCAGGGCCACCTGGTCCGCCTCGGGGAAGACGAGATCCTGCGAGGACCAGATGATCAGCGAGTCCACCGCGAGGTTCGCGAGGCGGGCCGTGTCGTCGACCTCGAGCAGCGCCTCCGCGATGCCGAGCCAGGTGCCGAGCCGGACGCGGGCCGTCTCCGGCACGACCGTCGCCACGTGGGCCGGATCGGCCACGGGATCCACCACCCAGCTCGTGGCCACCCACTCCTCGGCATTCGGGTCGGCATCGAGCGGCGTCAGGTAGTACGCGTCCGCGGGCCAGTCGCCGAAGCTCGGATTTGCCTCCAGCGCGGCCCGCCACATGCCCTCGATCGTGCCCTGGAGGATGAAGTCCCGGAGCAGCGGGTTGTCCACCACGCTGGAGGCGGCCCCGATGGCCACGATGCTCTCGACGGTGCCCGGGCTGGTCAGCGCGATCTCGTAGGCGAGCAGGGCGCCCATGGAGTGGCCGACGAGGTGGGTCGTGGTGATGTTCGCGACATCCATGAAAGCGAACACGTCGTCCGCGAAGTCGTCGAGCTCGAAGCAGGTCTTGGGGTTGCTGGCGCAGGCGGCCGTGTCCGGCATGGACGAGTCGCCGTGGCCGCGCAGATCCAGCGCGTAGATGTGCAGATCCGGGTCGAGCGCGGTGAGCGCCTCGATGGTCGGGAAGTACGAGCGGCTCGAGTCGGTGTAGCCGGGCAGCAGGATCACGGTCTCGGCTCCCGCGGCGTTGCCGACCTCGACGTAGTGCATCTCGATGCCGGTCGAGAGCGCCACGCTCTTCTTGGGGTATTCCACCGGCGGGGCGGCGTCCGGCGGAGCGGCGTCCGGCGGAGCGGCGTCCAGCGGGGCAGGCGCATCCAGCGGGGCAGGCGCATCCGGCGGGGCGGCGTCCGGCGGGGATGGCTCGTCATCGCCGCAGCCCGCAAGCAGGGCAGCCAAGAGGAATAGTGCCGCGCTCGCGGCGGAGGACACGTCGTATCGCATGTACATCACCTCCCGGATCTCGGGGCGGAAGTATAACGCCGGTTCACCGCGCGCCGGCGGCTCGCTCGGTCATCGCGCCAGCGTCGTGCCGGGTGGCCGCAGCGCCGTTCACCGCACACACGGCTGCCGATCCGTTCGGCGACGCCGCGTTCGCTGCACGCACGGCCGCCGACCCGCTCGGCGACGCCGCGTTCGCCGCACGCACAGTCGCCGACCTGCTCGGCAACGCCGCGTTCGCCGTCCGCACGGCTGCCGATCCGTTCGGCGACGCCGCGTTCGCCGCACGCACGGCCGCCGATCCAT
>DASRYP010000432.1:0-4782 GCA_035687165.1 Actinoplanes sp.
GTCGGCCCGCGTCGGTGCGCGTGCCTCGGTGGGCGCGGCCCCCGCGGGCGGCCGTGGCGCGGTCGCCCGTGCCGCCGTACGCCCGGGGTCGGCCTTGGGTTCTGAGGGTCTCGGCGACGAGGGCAGCCTCGGTGGTGGCCGGTCCGGGCGCGGCGGCAAGGACAAGTCGAAGGCGGCCAAGCGGCGTCGGCGCACGAACATCCTGACCGCTGCGGCGGCCGTGCTGGTGATCATGCTCGGCGCGGGTGTGGTCGGCGGCACCTACTTCTTCGACGATGTGGACCTGCCCTCGCCGGTCACCGAGGACCAGTCGAATGTGATCCTGGACTCCAAGGGCGCGGTTCTGGCCAAGCTCGGCGAGCAGAACCGCACGGTCGTCCCCCAAGCGAAGATCAACCTGGTGGTCCAGTACGCGGTCGCGGCGGCCGAGGACAAGAACTTCTACCAGCACCACGGCATCGACATGAAGGGCATCGTCCGCGCCGCGTGGAACAACTTCACCGGTGGCGACACCCAGGGTGCCTCGACGATCACCCAGCAGTACGCGAGGCACGCGGCTGATCTCAAGGACATCAGCTACAACCGGAAGCTCCGCGAGGCGGTGATCGCCCGCAAGATGGAGTCGAAGTACGACAAGCCACAGATCATGGCCATGTACTTGAACTACATCTACCTCGGTGAGGGCCGGTACGGCATCGAGGCCGCGGCGCAGGGCTACTTCGGCAAGTCAGTGACCACGCCGGCCGGGCAGAAGAACGCGATCACGCCGTACGAGGCCGCGGTGCTCGCCTCGATCATCAAGCAGCCGGAGCCGACGGCGACGCACAAGGGCTACGACCCGAACTACAACCTCACCGATGCCAAGCTGCGGTGGGAATACACCATGAAGAACATGGTCGAGATGCGCTGGATCACTCCAGAGGTCTACGCCGCTCGCAAGTACCCCAAGGTCAAGCCGGTCAGCTCGGGCGCCTGCAAGACCTGCGCGTCGGACAAGCCGATCGGCATGGTCATGCGGCACGTCCGCGCCGAGCTGGCCGAGATGGGCATCGACGAGCAGGAATTCAACCAGGGTGGCCTGACGGTCACGACGACCATCGACCCGGACGTTCAGAAGGCGGCCGAGGAAGCCGGTTCGCGCAAGAGCGAGAGTTCGCCGATGCACGAGCGCCCGGCCACGTACCAGGCCGCGGTGATCGGCATCGACCCGCAGACCGGGCGGGTGCTGGGCTACTACGGCGGCGACGATCCGGCCGGACTCGACTACGGGGGCTATCTCTCCGGAGACGGCAAGAAGATTATCGGTGGGCAGTCCCCCGGATCAACCTTCAAGATCTATACCCTCGCCGCGGCGCTGAAGGAGGACATCTCCTTCAAGACCACCTGGGACGGCAGCAAGCTGCGCCCGAACGGTACGGAGATCAGCAACGCGGGTGCCGATCCTGGCACCGTCTGCAAGGGCAAGATCAAGTTCTGTGATCTGGAGACGGCGACGGTCAAGTCGTATAACTTCCCGTTCTACTGGATCTCGGATGGCATCGGCCGGGACAAGGTCATCGCCGCCGCCCGGGACGCTGGCGTCGGCCACATGTTCACCGACGACGGCAAGATGGTGAACCTGAAGACGACCGACAAGTCTCTCTGGGAGAAGACGGGCTACTTCGATAACGAGGTTGCGTTCGGCCAGTACCGGGTCGTCCCGCTCGAACATGCCGAGGGCGTCGCCACGATCGTCGGCAACGGCGTGCACCACGACGCACACTTCATCCGAACGGTGACCCGGGTCGACCCCGACACCGGCAAGAAGTCGATCGTCGGCAGCGAGAACACCAAGGGCAAGCAGGTCTTCGACCCCGACCAGATGTCCAACCTGCAGTCAGTTCTCAAGGAGATCGTCAAGGTCGACGACCGGGACCTGCGCGGCGGCCAGGAAGGCATCGCCAAGTCGGGCACCTGGGAGTTCAAGAAGGGCAACGGCGACACCTGGTTCGTCGGCGGCATGCCGCAACTCGCCGCGACGGTCTGGGTCGGTGGCGCGAAGAACAAGGTCGAGCTCAAGGAGTCGAGCGGAAAGAAGATGTTCGGCGCCGGCACGCCGTCGAAGATCTGGAAGAAGTTCCTTGACGCTGTCATCAAGGCGAAGGACCTCAAGAAGGAGGACTTCCCGAAGCGCGTCGAGACCGGTAACGCGGACAGCCCGTACGCCAATGGGCAGGAACCCCCTCCGCCGCCGCCGGTCGACAATACGGAGGACAACGGCGGAGACTGTGTGCTCGGCATCATCGGCCCCGGTTGTGACGGTAACAACAACGGCGGCAACAACGGTGGCGGCAACAACGGTGGTAACGACGGCAACGGCGGCAACAATGACGGTGGTGCGGGCGACACCCTGCCACCGACAAAGCCGACTATCCCGCCGCAGAACAACGGCGGCGGCTAGCTTCCGCTGGTGAGCCCGGCGCGCATCCCTCACGGGGTGCGCGCCGGTTTCGTCTCAGCTCACCGTAGGTCGTTCCGATCCGTGGTGGGAAGTACGGCATGATGCCATGACATGAGCACGCAACCGCCCGATGATCTCGACCGCCCGGACAAGCCGAACGCGCCGGCGACGTCGGACGGCTTCGTGCGGGGCATCTCCCAGGCGATCGGCGGGCCGCTCGGCTCGCACGCGGTCCGGCCTGATGCCCGGCGGGGACGGTTCTGGACGGCGTCGCGCATCATCATCGCGCTGACCTGTCTGACGCTCGCCTTCTCGTGGGTGCAGAAATCGCCCTGCCAGAGCGGCGACTGGCAGCAGAACGTCCAGTACACGCGGTTCTGCTACACCGATGTGCTGGCCCTCTACTACGCGGAACACCTCAACGAAGGCGCGGTTCCGTACCAGGACTGGCCGGTGGAGTACCCGGTGGTGACGGGCTACTTCATGGGCGCCCTGGGGCTGCCGATCCACGAGTACGGCGAGACCCACCCGGAGATCAACCAGGGCACCTGGTTCTACAACATCAATGCGATCGTGCTCTCCGCGCTGGCGGTGGCGACCGCGGCCATCCTCCTGGCATTGCGGCGGCGCAGACCCTGGGACGCGGCGATCTTCGCGATCTCGCCGATCATCTTCTTCACCGCGACGGTCAACTGGGACTTCCTGGCCATCGGCTTGGCGGCGATCGGCCTCTACCTGTGGGCGAAGAGGCATCCCGCCTGGGCCGGGCTCTTCCTGGGGCTCGGTGGAGCGGCCAAGTTGTGGCCGCTGTTCATCCTCGGGCCGTTGCTGGTGCTGGCGATCCGGTCGAAAGCCGTGCGCTCTTGGGGCGCGGCGATGGCCACGGCCGCGGTGACCTGGGCGGTGGTGAATTTCCCGGTCTTCTTCTGGTACCACGAGAGCTGGCTGAAATTCTTCCGCCTGAACAGCGAACGGCCGATCGACTGGGGCACGCTCTGGTATGTCGGGCGTTACCTGGACGGCAAGTGGAACTCGGGGACCGCGGGCGACCGGGGGCCATTCCAATGGCTCAGTGATCACGTGCCGACCCTCAACCTGGTCTCGTACGCCTTGTTCGGTCTCGCCTGTGTCGGGATCGGTCTGCTGGCGTGGCTGGCGCCGCGTCGTCCCCGGGTGGCGCAGCTCGCGTTCCTGGTGGTGGCGGCGTTCCTGCTCACCAGCAAGGTCTGGTCCCAGCAGTACGCGCTCTGGCTGCTCCCGCTGATCGTGCTGGCGCGACCCCGGTGGGGACCGATCATCGCGTGGACGGTCGCCGAGTTCGCCTACTTCACCGCCTTCTATGCCGAACTGATGGGCGCCGGGGGCAAACCGGTGATTCCCGAGGGGACGTTCGTGCTGGCCTCCGGCCTGCGGCTGATCACCGTGGCCGTGCTGTGCGGTCTGGTGATCCGGGAGATCTGGAAGCCGGAGCTGGATGTGGTGCGCCAGACCTACGGCGACGACCCGGACGGCGGCCCGCTCAACGGCCCCGACGCGGCTTGGATCCACCGCCTGCGACGAACGTTCCGGCTGGACCGCCCGGCGCCGGTCGACGACTCAGGTTCCGGCTTGGGCGAGCTCGCTCTGACGCGGTAGAACTCCGGCTCTCGCCCTTCTCGTCAGCCGGGCCTCGATCCGTGGCTCAGCGGAGGTGGAACACGACCGCGTCGTCCAGGTCCTCGCGCCGGATGCCGAGAGCGTCGACGGGGATGTCGCCGGCGCGTTCCCACGGGGTGCCGGCCGACTGGGCGCGGAGCAGCAGAACCCGGTCGACGTTCAGCGAGCGGAGATATTCGATGCTCGCCGCGTCGGGGAAGGTTTGGACGTTGCGGCGCAGCTCGACCTCCTGCGCCCCGCCGAAGCCGCCGGAGCCGTTGGCCATCGGCTGGAAGCGGGTCGTCGACCAGAGCATGACGGTCTGATCGGTCAACGCGGCCGTGGGCAGCACCAGCATCGGGCCGCTGACGATGCGCATCGCCGACGGCTGGGCGGGCACCACGGGGTGGGCGATCGCACTCCAGCCTTCGACCAGCACCAGCAGTAGCGGCACGAAGGTGGCCAGCCGCAACCAGGGGCCGGGCCAGGACGGGATGCGCTGCTCGGAGAGCTGTTCGGCGCGGCGGACGAACTCGGCCACGGCGCCGGCGGCGAGGATCGCCAGGAGCAGCGTGGCCCACAGCATGAGGCGGCCGGGGATGCGCAGGTCGAGGGAGCCGGGGAGGTGGCCGAAGAGCGGCAGGTAGGTCCAGCGGCCCTCGTAGAAGTTCGTGCCCAGGGCCAGGATGATCGTGACGGCCAGGGCG
>DASRYP010000433.1:0-2257 GCA_035687165.1 Actinoplanes sp.
CAGAGCCTCGAGCTCGCGTTCCTCGTGGCGGAGATGCTTCGTGGTTGATCTTCGATCCGACACCGTGACCCGGCCTACCCCGCAGATGCGCCAGGCGATGGCGTACGCCCAGGTCGGCGACGACGTCTTCGGGGACGACCCGACAGTCAACGACCTCGAGGCGTACGTCGCCGGGCTGTTCGGGCACGAGGCGGCGCTCTTCGCCCCGTCGGGCTCGATGGCCAACCAGATCGCGTTGCAGTTGCACGTGTCGCCGGGCGGGGAACTCCTGGCCGGTGCGGACGCGCACGTCGTGACGTACGAGCTGGGGGCGGCCGCGGCGATCGGGGGGATCTCCTCGCGGACCTGGCCGGCGGTGGGCGCCGAGCTCGACGCCGACCAGATCGCCGCGATGATCCGGCCGCTGGGCTATCCGTCGGTGCCGACGCGCGCGATCGCCGTCGAGCAGACCCACAACCTCGGCGGCGGATCAGTCGTGCCGCTCGCCACGCTGCGCGCTCTGCGCGCTGTGTCGGACGAGTCAGGCGTGGCGCTGCACTGTGACGGGGCGCGGATCTGGCACGCGCACGTGGCCGACGGGGTGCCGCTGGCCGCGTACGGGGGGCTGTTCGACACGCTCTCGGTCTGCCTCTCCAAGGGGCTGGGTGCGCCGGTCGGGTCGTTGATCGTCGGCCGCCGGGAGCACATCGCGCGGGCGCGGACCCTGCGTAAGCGGATGGGCGGGGGCATGCGCCAGGTGGGCATCCTCGCGGCCGCCGGACGGTACGCGCTCGAGAACAACATCGCCCGGCTGGCCGAGGACCACGCACGCGCTCGGCGAGTGGCCGAGGCGCTGGCGCCCTTCGGGGTGGTCGACCCGGCCCAGGTCCGGACGAATCTGGTGCTGCTCGACCTGTCCAAGTCGTCGCTCGACGCGCCGATGCTGACCGCGCTGGCCGCCAAGCGGGGAGTGCTGATCGCCCCGATGCTGCCGCGGATCGCCCGGGTGGTCACCCACCTGGACGTGGACGACGAGGGGATCGATCAGGCGATCGCGGTGCTGAGCGGGCTGCTGAGCGCCTGACCGGCGAGGCAGGCGGGAGCGTAGGGCTGCCCGGCCCGGTGGTGCCGGCGACACAGGACGACGTAGCGGACGTCGGCGTCGGCGTCGGTGTTGCCCACGACGACCGTGTCGCCGTCACGGACGTCGGCCAGCACGACCAGCCGGGCCGAGCCGGGAAACTGCTCCCCGCGTAAGTCGGACAGCGGGCCGAAGGTGAAGACGTCGATGTCGGTCAGCGGCCGCGGGCCCGGCGGACGGGCTGGGGTCCCTGGTCCCGGGTCGTGTCGGCGAGCTGGCCCAGCGCCTGGACGAACGCTGTGCGGGCGGCGTCGGGCAGGCTGCTCAGGGCCTCCGCGTGGACGCGGTCGACGATGCGCTGGCCCTCTTCCGCGGCGAGGCGCCCCTTGTCGGTGACCGCGATGATCCGGGCTCGGCGGTCGGTGGCCGAGGCCTTGCGTTCGGCGAGGCCGCGTCGTTCCAGGTCATCGACGGTGCTGACCATCGTGGTCTTGTCGAGGTCGGCCAGCGCGGCCAGCTGGATCTGGGTGCGCTCCTCCTCGAGCGCGTGCACCAGGACGCACTGCATGCGCGGCGTGAGGTCGACGTCGGCCAGGGCAGCCGCGAGCCGGTTCGAGAGCGCGTGACCGGCCATGTTGAGCAGGCCGGTGACGTCGCGGACGGTGCGTTCGGGGGCCGACATGCGTCCAGCGTAACTCGGATCATCCGCAAGTGGACGATTTTGGGCCGGGACGGTAGCGGACCTGCCCCCGTGTCGGTCCGCCGCCGACCCAGCGGCTCCGATGTGGAGAACCGTACGGTCGCCGCCCAGCCCTCACAACCGATTAACGATCAGCCCGTCAACGGTTCGTGTTCGGCGCGGCGGCTGGTCAGGGGGTCAGGGCTCGGCGGATGGCGATGGCCAGTTGGGTGCCGGCGATGAGGGCCAGGGTCAGCCACACGACTGTTGCGACGGTGATCAGGGTGGGAAGGACGAAGGCGGCCAGGAGGCCGAAGACGGCCACCAGGACGCGGGTCGGGCGTTCGGCGACGGTGACCACGCCGATTTCGGACATGCCGGCGGCGGTGGCGCGGGCTCGGGCGTACTCCTGGAGCCAGCTCGCCGCGCCGGTCGCGACCACGAGCCAGCCGGGTGCGCCGGCCAGCCAGAAGGCGACCAGCCAGGCCAGTTCGCCCAAGCGGTCGGCTACCGAGTCG
>DASRYP010000434.1:0-6661 GCA_035687165.1 Actinoplanes sp.
GGCCACGACGGCCCGCAGCCAGGCGATCTCGGCCGTGAGCAGGGCCGCGCGTCGACTGAAGTGTTTTTCGGTCACTTTCGGTAACTGGTCGGCCGACGGCCGTTCCGGTGGCGCGAATACCGCCGTTCGCCCGGTCGGCAACCCGCCCGCAACGCCATAAGCTGGTCATATGTTAACGACAGAACGGGAGAGGGGCACGCGATGATCAACCCGGTCACCTTCCCCCGAGCGGGCGGCACTACGGCCACCTACCTTCACCCTCTGTTGCAGTCGGCGGTGTTGCAGTCGACCGTGCTCTCGTCGGCGGCCAAGTCCGCCGAGGCGACTTCCGCGACCACGACCGTACGTCAGTCGGCCGTGCCCGCCGTGTCGGCGGTGAACGCGGTGCAGGCCACTGCCACCTACGCCGACCGGCTGGCCCGCGACGCCGCCAACGCGGTGCGAGCGGCGGCCGTGACCGTCAAGAACGTCCGCCGCGGCGACAAGGCGACCTCCTCCGACCCGGTCGCCGAGCTGGCCGGCCAGTCGGTCATCGACCGGGCCTCGTCCCAGGTCGGCATGCTGCTGACCCGGGCCGCCGTCGAGCGCCGGGTGGCGGTCAACTCAGGCCTGCCCGCGTCCCGCCTCGCCGAGATCGACACGACGACGTCGCGGCTCTATCACGCCCTGGACGTCCTGATCTGACCGGTCGCCGCGGCGGAGTTCTGTTCGACGAGCCGGACCGGGGCGCTCTCGAACCCGCCGAGCGAGGCGGTGAGCGCGACCCGGGTGCGTACCGCGCGGGTGGCCGCGCGCATCGCGGACTTGAGCTCGGTCGAGGGTCGGGGCGCCAGGCCCGCGCCGAAGATCCTCAACCGGGCCGCCCGCTCCGCCGAACCTTATCCAGGATCGGCGGGGGACGATTGACCTTAGCGATCGTTCAGGGATGGCTCTAGGATGTCGGGCATGGACTCTGCCGACATCGCCGCCGGGCGTGAGCGCTGGCAGCGGCGCTACGACGCCGCACGCAAGCGGGACGCCGACTTCACCACGCTCTCCGGCGCGACGGTCGAGCCCGTCTACGGGCCGCCCGCGGGTGCCACCCATCCGGGTTTCGACCGCATCGGCTGGCCGGGCGAGTTCCCGTACACCCGAGGTCTTTATCCGACCGGTTACCGCGGCCGCACGTGGACGATCCGGCAGTTCTCGGGCTTCGGCAACGCGCAACAGACCAACGAGCGCTACAAGATGCTGCTCGCCGCGGGCGGGGGAGGGCTGAGCGTCGCGTTCGACATGCCCACGCTGATGGGCCGCGACTCCGACGACCCCCAGGCGGTCGGGGAGGTCGGCCACTGCGGCGTCGCGATCGACTCGGCCGCCGACATGGACGTGCTCTTCGACGGCATCGACCTCGAGAAGACGACGACCAGCATGACCATTTCCGGCCCGGCCGTCCCGATCTTCGTGATGTACCTGGTCGCCGCTGAGCGGCAGGGCGCCGACCTGCACCGGCTCGACGGCACGCTGCAGACCGACATCTTCAAGGAGTACATCGCGCAGAAGGAGTGGCTCTTCCAGCCCGAGCCGCACCTGCGCCTGATCGGCGACCTGATGGAGTACTGCGCTCGGGAGATCCCGCACTACAAGCCGCTGTCGGTCAGCGGCTACCACATCCGCGAGGCGGGGTCGACGGCCGCGCAGGAACTGGCGTACACGTTGGCCGACGGTTTCGGCTACGTCGAGCTGGGGCTGTCCCGCGGGCTCGACGTCAACCAGTTCGCGCCGGGGCTGAGCTTCTTCTTCGACGCGCACATCGACTTCTTCGAGGAGATCGCCAAGTTCCGCGCGGCCCGCCGGATCTGGGCCCGCCATCTTCGCGACGACTACGGCGCCACCAGTGAGAAAGCCCTGTGGCTCAAGTTCCATACGCAGACGGCCGGGGTTTCGCTCACCGCGCAGCAGCCGGTCAACAACGTCGTGCGGACGGCGGTCGAGGCGCTCGCGGCCGTGCTCGGCGGTACCAACTCGCTGCACACCAACGCCCTCGACGAGACGCTGGCGCTGCCCACCGACGAGTCGGCCGAGATCGCCCTGCGGACGCAGCAGGTGCTGATGGAGGAGACCGGCGTGGTCAACGTGGCCGACCCGCTCGGCGGTTCGTGGTACCTGGAGGAGCTCACCGACCGGATCGAGGCCGAGGCCGAGGAGATCTTCACGGGCATCCGCGAGCTGGGCGAGGACGGCAGCATCACCGCCGGCATCCTGCGCGGCATCGAGGACGGCTGGTTCACGGCCCACATCGCCGAGGCCGCCTTCGTGCACCAGCAGGCGCTCGAGAAGGGCGAGAAGCGGATCGTCGGGGTCAACGCGCACACCGGCACAGTCACCAAGGAACTCGAGATCCTGCGGGTGTCGCACGAGGTCGAGACCGAGCAGCGGCGGGTTCTCGGCGCCCGGCGGACAGAGCGGGATCCCGTGCGGGTCAAGGACTCTCTCGACCGTCTGGTGGAGGCTGCCCGCAGCGGCGCGAACATGATCCCCGCGATGCTCGAGGCGGCGCGGGCCGAGGCGACGCTCGGCGAGATCTGCGGCGTGCTGAAGGACGAGTGGGGGATCTATCGCGAGCCCGCCCGGTTCTGACCGAAAGGGCACATCCCGCCGTCCCGCCCGAGCGAGTTCGCGCTGGTCGGCGGCGGGACCTTGCGCATCCGCCCGTCGCCGTCGAGGATCAGCGGAACAGGCTCCTGTGACCTCCGATATCAGCTGCCCCGCGGCGCGGCGCGGCGCCTTGCCAGCGTGCGAGACTAGGTAACCATGAGCGACCCACGGACCACTCCGTCGATCTTCACCCGCGGCGCGGTCGATCTCAGCGCGCTGCGCGCCCCGGCCACGACTCCGGCGAAGAGCCCCGCGCCTAACGGCGACGCCCCGCATGCGGCCCACGACGGCCCGTCCGGCACCATCCCGGGCGGTCTGCCCGGCGGGATCGGGCCTGAGACGATCATCGAGGTCACCGAGGCCAACTTCCAGACGACCGTGCTCGAGCGCTCGCTGAGCACCCCGGTCATCCTGGACTTCTGGGCCGACTGGTGCGAGCCCTGCAAGCAGCTCTCGCCGATCCTCGAGCGGCTGGCCGCGGCCGGTGGCGGCTCCTGGGTGCTCGGCAAGGTCGATGTGGACGCGAATCCGCGCCTGGCCCAGGCGCTGCGCGTGCAGGGCATCCCGATGGTCGTCGCGGTGGTCAACGGCCAGCTCGTCGAGGGCTTCACCGGCGTGCTGCCCGAGTCCCAGGTCAAGCAGTACGTCGACGCGATCCTCAAGGCCGGCGGTCTCTCGGTCGCCGAGCCCGAGGACCCGCGGCTCGACGCCGCCGACGACGCGCTGATGGTCGGCGACCTCGACGAGGCCGAGGCGGCCTACCGCAAGATCCTCGCGGAGCACCCGGCCGACGCGGCCGCCGAGTCCGGCCTGGCCCAGGTCGACCTCTACCGCCGGATCGCCGGCGCCGACCCGGCCACCGCCGTGGCCAAGGCCGACGCGTCCCCCGACGACCTCGACGCCCAGCGTCTGGCCGCCGACATCGAGGTGCTCAGCGGCTCGGCCGACCAGGCCTATGCCCGGCTCGTGGCCCTGGTCCGGCGCACCTCGGGCGAGGAGCGCGAGGCCGTCCGCAAACACCTGCTCTCGCTCTTCAGCGTGGCCGGTCCCGACGATCCCGCGGTAGCCGGCGCCCGGCGGGCTCTGGCCAGCGCCCTCTTCTAGTCAGGGAGCCGCCCCGTGCGCCGTATTGCCGTTCTCGACGCACCGTCCAATCTCGGTCTGCGCCCGCCGACCGGGACCTCGGTGCCGGGCTGTGCCAAGGCGCCCGGGGCACTCCGTGATCATGGCCTGCTCGGCAAGCTCGACGCCCGTGACGCGGGTTGCCTGACTCCGCCGCGTTACGACGCCGGGGACTGGCGGCCGGGCGACGGGGTGGCCCACGCGTCGCAGATCGCGGCCTATTCGCGCGCGCTGGCCGACCGCATCGGCACGATTCTCGACGCCGGGGAGTTCCCGGTGGTGCTCGGCGGCGACTGCTCGATCCTGCTCGGCTCGGGGGTGGCCATGCACCGGCTCGGCGAGGCGGTGGGCGGGCGCATCGGCCTGGTCTTCGTCGACGGCCACTCCGACTTCCGGCACCCCGGCAACGCGCCTTACGTGGGTGCGGCGGCTGGGGAGGACCTGGCGCTGGTGACCGGCCGTGGCCAGGCCGACCTGGCGGCGATCGAGGGCCGCCGTCCCTACTTCCGCGACATCGACGTCGTGGTGATGGGCATCCGCGCCCAGGACGAATACCGCCTCGACCTGCAGGCGGCGGGCATCGTGACCCGCCCGGTGCCGGCCCTGCGCGCCGAAGGGGCGGCCCGCAGCGCGCAGTGGGCTCGCGACCAGCTCGTCGATTGCGCGGGCTACTGGGTGCACATGGACGTGGACGTGCTCGACCCCGCGGTGATGCCCGCGGTGGACGCGCCGTCGCCGGGCGGGATCGCCTTCCCCGAGCTGGAAATCCTGCTGGCCGGGCTGGTGGAGTCGCCGCACTGCCTGGGCGTCGAGATCACCGTCTTCGACCCGGACTATGACACCGACGGCTCGTACGCGGCCGAGATCGTCAACGCCCTGGCGGCCGGCCTGGCCGCGGCGCACACAGTGACGCCGCGCCCCGACCTGATCGCCGCCCGGGCCGACCTCAACCGCATCGACCCTGACCGCACCGACCCTGACCGCACCGCCGTTATGGCTCCGGCCGCCTCGGCCGCCTCCGACACGCCGGCCACCGGGTCCGATCGGGCGGGGCTCGCGGCGGGGTCGAATCGGTCTGAGCGTCCGGCTGGTCTGAATCGTGCCGGGTCGGAAGATCTTGGAGCGGGGCTGAGCCGGCCCGAGCGCCCGGGCGGTCTCCACCGCGGTGGCCTCGCGGACGGGATCCGGCGTTCCGAGATCGCGGCCGGCCTGAATCGGCTGGGGCCCGCGGCCGATCTGAATCGGCTGGGGCCGACGGCCGGCCTCGATCGCCCGTCCTTGTCCGATGACGAGAAGTTCGCCCAGGAGCGGGAACGGGAGCAGCGGCGAGCCGCGGCGGCGGCCGAGAGTGTGTCGCTGGCGGCTGCCGGCATGTCGAGCGGGCCGCCCAACGCGCCGAACGAGGCAGCCGCTCCGGCCACTACGCTCCTCGGCGTCGAGGACGGCGACGAACTCCCGGCCGAGGACGACGAGAACGCGGCAAACGAGTTCGCCGACGACGACGGTGCCGACGAACCCACGAACGAGTACGTCCGAATCGCCGTCTCGGGGGGGGGGGAAGAGCCCGCCGAGGACCTCGGTGATGCCGACGACGACCCTGCCGAGCAGGACGATGAGGAGTCGGGCACGACCGGCTCGGCCGAGGACGGCCCGACCGATCACTGGACGGACGGAACGCCCGCGGAGCTCGACGAAGCAGACGGCGACGAAGCGGACGGCGACGAAGCAGCCGGCGAAGCAGCGCCGGCCGGCGACGACGACCAGTGGGACATCGAAGGCGCGGACGTCGAAGGCGCGGACGGGCTGCCCTCGCGGCTGGTGCAGCGGCCGCTCGGTCAGGCGCCGCTGCTCGACTCCGAGCCGCTGCCCGCGACGCGGCCCGGCATGCTGCGGCCCCGGTTCGCCGAGGACCGGGACGGCTTCTCGCTCCCGGTCCAGCGCCCGGCCTTCGAGCTCGGCTCGGGCACCCCCGCCGACATCGCCTGACCGGCGCCTACTTCTTCGCCCGAGCCCGCAGGAAGCGCCCCACCACCGGAACTGCCGCCTCCGACCCGGCCCCGCCCTTCTGCACCATCACCGCGAACGCCACGTCACCCTGGTAGCCGATGAACCAGGAGTGGGTTTCCTCGGTGCCCTCGGCGAACTCGGCCGTACCCGTCTTGCCGAAGACCGGCCCGCCCGGGGCGTCCCGCAGCGCCGTCCCCGTTCCGCCCGTGACCACCTCGCGCATCATCTTGCGCAGTGCCGCCACCGCCGCCGGGTCCAGCGCCTTGCCGTCCGCCGCGGGCGCGGCCGGAGCCGGCTCGACCATCAGGCTCGGCTGCTTGAACTGACCCCGGGCGACGGCCGCCGTCGCTCCGGCCATCGCCAACGGGCTGACCGCCGTGGCGCCCTGCCCGAACGTGGCCGCGGCCAGTTCGGTCGGGCTGTCGGCGGGGGAGAGTTTGCCGCTGAACGCGTCCACCCCGAGGTCCCACTTGCCGCCCAGGCCGAGCGCCTCGGCAGCCGAGCGCAGCCCGTCCGCGCCGAGCTTCGGGGCCAGGCCGACGAAGGCCGTGTTGCACGACTTGGCGAAGTCGACGTGGAACGGCACCGGACCGAACGCCTCGTCGTGCGAGTTCTTGAACTGGCGACCGCTGACGACCGCGGTCTTGGGGCAGTTCACTGTCGTGTCGGCGGTCGCGACCTTCTTCTCGAGGATCCCGTACGCCGAGATGGCCTTGAAGGTCGATCCCGGCGGGACCTGGCCGGTCAGGGCGGTGTTGACCGTGCCGCCCTCCGGTCCGTTGGCTACGGCGAGCACCGAGCCGTCGCTGACCTTGATGGCGACCAGCGAGCTGGGCTGCTTCTCGGCGGCGAGCGCCTGGTCGGCGGCGATCTGCGTCTGGACGTCCAGCGTCGT
>DASRYP010000435.1:0-2166 GCA_035687165.1 Actinoplanes sp.
CCGGTAGAAGAGCCGGTCGAACTCGCCGCCGGCGGCCAGCCGGACGTCGCCGCCGACAGCGGCTACGGCCTGTCGCTGGGCATCCTCAGCCGGGACGTCATGAAGGCGCTCGCCCTGGCCGAGCAGATCCCGACCGGCATCGTGCACATCAACGACCAGACCGTCAACGACGAGGCCAACGCGCCGTTCGGCGGCATCGGGGCGTCCGGTACGGGATCCCGCTTCGGTGGCACGGCGGCCAACGTCGAGGCGTTCACCGACACCCGCTGGATCACCGTCCGCAGTCAGGCCCCCAGCTTCCCGTTCTGACCACTTCAGCTTCCCGTTCTGACCACTTTCCGGAGCCCCCGCCTGACCCGGGCCGCCTTCCGGCGCAGCTTCTCGAGCGAATTCTGCCGGGGCTCGGGCACGAGCAGGTGCAGTTCCTCGGCGTGGGTGATCATGCCGATGATCGTCTCGATCGCCGTGTCCAGCACCTGGTCGTGGCGGACCTGATCCGGGGTCGGCTGCGACACGGGGTCGACCGGGCGCAGTTCGGCCAGGTCGCCGACGACCTCACAGGCGTACCGGGCCAGGTCCTTGATCTGCTGCTCGGCCAGGTCGAGGACCCATTCGGCACGCTCCGGGCCGACCCCGAAGCGCTGGTCGTTCGAGCGCTGCCGGAGTACCGCGTCGACCAGGTGGCGCTGCACGACCCGCTGGTAGGGGGCACGGTGCGGATAGCGGTCGCCCAGCGCCCGGTTGACCCGGCGCAGCACCTCCACCTCGGCGGCGCCCAGCGACACGTTGGCCGCGCCCGGCACGGCGAGGTCGCAGACGCCGTCCGGGATGCCGATGACCCCCGCGAAGCGCCGCCACAGCGTGTCGTGCGGCACGCCAGGCCCCGGCACGGTGATCAGGTGGCGGTGCTCGGCCGGCACCAGGTCGCCCCAGCGGCGCAGCATCCGGTTGGCCGTGTGGTGCTCCCAGAAGTCCTCGAAGCTGCCCCGCTCGACCGCGCCGATGAAGTCCTCGAACGTCCACACGCCGCGGGCCCGGATGCTCTGCTGCCACATCGACGGGAAGGTGCGCCACAGGTCCCGCGCGGCCACGATCACGTGCACCTCGGCCGGGCTCAGGCTGCGGACGGCACGGGCGGCCTGCACGGAGGTCGCGGCGCCCAGCCCCTCGTTGGTGATCAGGACGTCGCCGGGCCAGGCGGCGGCGCGGGCGGCAATCCGCTGCCACGACCAGGCCGGCGTCGCGTGCCAGTTCAGCTCGCGCAGATCGGCCATCGCCTCGTCGTGCGAGGAGAACTTGCCGGGCAGCAGAATGCCCGCCCGCTGGAGTGGCGACACGTTGTTCCAGAGCACGTTCTGCACATATGTGCTACCCGTCTTGGGTGCGCCGATATGAAGAAAGACTCGTCTCGCCATGTCGCCCCCTCACCGTGTTCGTTCACGTCATCACAACGTGTATGAACGACTCAGGGGGTGGCTTTGAGGCATTGTGGGTCAGCTGTGATGTTCGCCGTCGGCACCGGCAGTGAACTGCGCCGATTCATTCCCGGGCACGGCGGGCACGGCGGGCACGGCGGGCACGGCGGGCACGGCGGTCGGCCGGAGGCGAGGCGAGGCCGAAGCGGCGCGGATGGGCCCGCCCGTCACCGTCGCAGACGATCACGGCCCGGATCATGAATGTACTTCAGTCCGCCGAAAACCCACTTTAGTCCGCCGAACGGGTCGGAAGGGTGCCGAACCATCGAGATGCATACGGGACGATGACCAACTCAGGCCCGGGTGACCCGCAAGGCGGGGAGGGCCAGATACGGTTGACTACCATGACGACCTACTCCGGCCCGGCAAGGCTGACCCTCGTCGACGGCACGCACGTGTCCGGCATGGCTTCACTCAGCACCAACCAGCGTGCGGGCATCGAGGGCTGGGGCGGAACGTTCCGCCCGGACCAGACCAACGAAGACCTCCGCAACGCGAGTGACGGGCTGTCCTTGGAGCTGCCGTACGACCAGATCGGGGCCGTGGCCGTCACCGGCGTCCGCAAGCTCCTCGCCACCCAGATCCTGGTTTCCCTCACCGGCAGCGGCCCCGCGCCCTTCTGACCTCCGACCGTCGCGCCCTTCCGACCTCCGCGTCGTGCCCCTCGGACACGCAGAACGGCCGGAGGGCG
>DASRYP010000436.1:0-3313 GCA_035687165.1 Actinoplanes sp.
GGCTCGTCGGGAATCAATCGCAGCACAATCAGTTTTGGCATTTTAATTACCCTGCCGTCCTCGACGGCTCATAACGGTTCGGGCTCGATAACGCGAACATCGACGACTCACCGCGTCGCGCGTGGTCGCCTCACCAGTAACTTCATGGTCGAATGTCTAGGCCAGAATGAAAGGCGACCACGAGCGCATGACCGCCCGACCCCGTAATGTCCGAAAACTCGATATCGATCTACCCGCGGAAGCCGCGGGTGGGTGCGGGCAGAAGGGGTGGTGCAAGTCCGGGCGAAGTCATGATATTGGGCGTCGTCGCCTCCATTCCCTTAGGCTAAAGCTTCAGGCACCGCGAAACTTGGCCATGCGTGCACTGCGACTTGTTCGTCCGTGCACCACGCGAATGTCTCGAGCTGCATTGCCAAGATGGGCATCGCGATCACCGGGATCGGCCGCCGTGATCAGACCGCAGGGGACCCCTGCCTTTACGAGGAGGGTCGGAGGTCACGAGCAGTGGCGCTGGACAGGGAAGTCGTCGCCTTTCGGAGGAGCAGCGATGGTGCACGTGATCACGCTATCCAGGCCACCTGATCAAAATGTTCCGATCCGAGTGATCCAAGATGGCCGAACGTGCACTGCGGTTTTGCAGGCTCTGCCGTCGATTGGACACGCTCACCGCTACTCTGTGCTGGCACTTCTCTTGCTTGTTCCGCGAGCGGCCCAACGCGGTCACGACGGCAGCCCCAGCATCACTTGGCTGACGACCAGGTTTTATCGCCGCACTGCCATGCCGTTCCAAACTCGCGGTCTCACCCTCTCTATTCGCGGGGACGCACAGGATGCACCTCCTGACGCACCGCAGCCGGCGCTCGCCGACGGCGTGCACCTACACTGGGCGTTCGCACGAACGCCGGGATTTCCGCGCTACGGCTACCATCTATTTCGGCGCAATCACCGCGCCGGCACCCCGCGCCGGCTCTCTGAGTACGTAGGCGTGCTGGCGCCCGGGCCGTGGAGCGGGAGCTCGCTGGACACGTCGCTCGGCAGCGTAATCAGCGACCGGCTGCTCCTCCTGACGAATGACTTTCCCGCTTCCGACGCCGTCGAGCTCGATCTGCGCGACCGGGCCTGGCTGCGCTTCGTTCTCCCCCCAGGTCCGTCCGCACGCCGCATGGAGTGCCGGATCGGATTCCGCGATCGCACCGACTTTCCACCGAAGGTTTGCATTGATTTCACGGGGCGCGCACCCGGCAGTGGATCGAACCCGAGGCGCGAGGAAGATCCGATCACGCATGAGGCAGTGATGTTTCTCGCGCACCACCAGAACGGTGCACCTCAGCCGAACACGCACATCCAGTTGATACAGCTCGGCGGACGGCGCTATACGGCGCTGTCTTGCGAGGGGGGTCTCAAGATTACTTTGCCGTCGGCGTCGAGCTACGTGGAAGTGATGGTTAGCGGCAGTGTGTCGCCGGTGGTGCTCGAAGCATACAACGAAGACGGGTCGCTCGCGGGTCGCACAACGAGCGCGGATCCGAAGAACAAGGCGGTACACGGGCCGGAGCTGCTGCGCATCGACGGGCACACTATCACGCGCATCGTGGTGCACGACAGTAACGGAAAGAACCTGCTCTATCGCCTCTGCTGCCAGCCAATTCCCGTCACCACGATTCGCGTCACCGCTCTCGCCGGGCGAACCCCGGTAGCTCACGCGCTGGCGATCGGTCGCCCGGGTCAGATCGTCGTGGTCGCCGTCGAGTTCGAAGGTATGGATGTCATCGAGCTGGCACCAGGGCCGGCAACGCTCCTCGATGTTGGCGTCGTGGCCTTCAATGACGAGTTGACGGTCGGGTGGACCCCCGCACCGGGCTTCCCGACACCGATGTGCTTGCCGCAAACCCATCCCGGCTACCCGTGTATGCCGGGGGTGCCGGCGAACCTCGATCAGACACCCACCCTCGAGTCGCAGGGCACCGCGTGTGGCGATCCAGCGACGTACAAGAGCGCCACGCAGCGCGCGACTACCGGCACCGTGTCCGTCGTGAGTGGCTCCCCTATCGGCAGCGCGTCGCCGCCTGCCATGCCGCGCCAGCAATCGTTGGGCCTCCAACTTTCCGCGCTCAATCCCGCGTTCGCACAGATCCTCAGTATCCACTGGGAGGATCACACCGCGCAGCCCGGCGTCCCTTACGACTATCTGCTCGTTGCCGACCACAACGGTCGCGGGCAATTCGATCCGGCGACGGTGCTCGCGCTCATCGCGCAGAGCGGTTTCGAAGGGCTAGAGGCATTTCTCATCTATAATCGCAGTGCATCGCCCTCCCCCGCACTGGCGGCACCCACAGCCGGCCAATCATTCACGTTCCCGGACATGGGCGGCGGCGGCACGGCGGTCGGGCTCCGGTGGGACATCGACCACACCGATGAGGGCTTACTCGTCCCCGGCAGCGCGATCATGTGCCAGCTCTGGCGCGCGGATTTCGGTGCGACCGCGCCTACCGCGCTGACTGTGATGTCGCAGTACCACGCCTCGGACACTGCGAGTACTGCGGTGGCCGTCGAGCAGGCAGTGCCCCCCGTACCCCAGGCATTTGAGCAGCCGTCTATCAAGCACGAGGACCAGCCGCCGACAGCCACCATTGGGCGGCTACGGAAAATCCAAATGTATATCGACATGTACTTGGCGGATCCGGACTTGTCGCCGAAGCGAATAGCTGCGGCCAATCGCATATCATTGCGCTATCTTTACAAGCTCTTTTTGCATGCCAATTGCGCTGTGAAAGAGTGGATTCGTGAGTGCCGTCTGACTCGCTGCGCCGAGGCGCTTGTCAGCTCGGCGCAGGCGAATCGAAATATCGCTGAGATTGCCTATGCTTGGGGCTTCAATGACCTGAGCCATTTTAATCGCATGTTCAAGCGCCGTTTCGGTATGAGCCCTCGTGACTATCGGCGCATCGCGGACACAGAAGGGCTTCTCCCTGAATGCAGTACGACTGCTGCGCATGGCGTACCCATATCCAGGCTACCAACCCAACGCCACAAGCAACGAGGGTAGGCTTGACCACCGACGGGTCCGGCAAGTGCGGATCGGCGGTGTGGCGGCGCGGTGTCTGGGAACTGGATCGCGTGCAGACCCGGTTCGGACCGCCCCTCGTGTTCTCTGCGTCGCTCCTGCGAATCGGGTGGCAATCGGCTCCGCAGGTGTCCCCTTGTTCGACAACTCAAGCACCGGACCCGGCACCAATCCCGCGCCCATGAACACAAGCGGCGCTCGGCTTTCGGAGTCCCGGGCGAGGGCAGCCCGAAACCGACGCCACGTCAA
>DASRYP010000437.1:0-4095 GCA_035687165.1 Actinoplanes sp.
GCGGCCGAAGGCCACCGCCGGTCCGGCAAGGACAAGGCGAGATACGTACCCACGATCTCGGTGCCGCGCTCGTCGCGGTAACCGGCCGGATAGAAGAGCCGAACCAGTCGTAGGTAACGGCGTTCCAGGTCGCTCATGCGATCCCTCCACTGAGTCGGGGCGTGCCCCGACGCGTACGGGCGTTCAACCGCGCGGTCGCGGCCTCAACGTTGCGGCGCATCCGCTCGGTCTCGTCGGCGAGCACCTCACCGCCGGGCTCTGTGAGCCGGTAGTAGCGGCGCAGCCGGCTGTCCACCACCTCCTCCCGCTCGACGGCGACCAGACCCGCGTCGAGCAGTCGGTCGAGGGCGCCGTAAAGCGTGCCGGGGCGCAGCGATACGCGGCCGTCGGAAAGCCGGGCTACCTCGGTGATCAGCCCGTAGCCGTGCAACGGCTCCGCGGCCAACGCTGTAAGGATCAAGAACGTGGGTTCGCGTACCGGTGTCTCCACGCCATCAATATATCGGGTGCAAAGATATAACGGCAGATGCAACTAAACGACGGGTGCTGACAGTGCCACGGTGCTACCGTCCGGTTCAGCGGTGCCGCTAAGGTCTCTGTTGCGGCGCTCCAGCTCGTCGAGCCGCGTGAGGGCGTCCTGCTCGACTTCAGATAACGCGCAGCGGCGCCAACAGCTGGCTGAACACGGTGGCCGCTTGTCAATCCTGCAACCAGCGCAAGGGCAACCGCACCGAGGCCCGCATGCCGCTGCGCACCAAGCCGGCCACGCCGACCTGGACGTCCTTCGCCACCCGCCGCAACTGCCCGTCACGACTCGGCGCGCGCCGCCAGGTCACGTTTGTAGAGGGCGCTGCGGTGGGTGGCGCGGTAGCCGAGCGAGTCGTTGACCCGGCGCATCGCGGTGTTGCTGTCGGCGGTGTCGGCCAGCAGGCCGTCGAGGGCCGGGAAGAGGTACCGGACGCGCGCGATCTGGGTCGCCTTCATCCAGCGGGCCAGGCCGCGACCACGATGCGCCGGCAGCACGCCGGTGCCGTAGTGCTGGGCGTCGCCGGTCCCGGAGCCCGGCACGACCAGCTCGGTGAAGCCGGCCATCTCACCGCCGGCCATCGCGGCGGTCGTGCAGAGCACCCCGCCCCGGCGGGTGATCGCGTCGGCGTTGGCGTGCAGGCGGGCCACGTCCCAGGGCCGGGGCAGGTAGGTGGCCTCGTCCATCGGCATGTCGTCCATCGCGGGCCGCGCCCGGACGAAGGACTCGGCCAGGTGGTCGGGGACCGTACCCTCCCAGTGGATCAGCCGGTAGCCGGAGACCGCGACGCCCGGTACGCGGAGATCAAGGGCCAGGGCCAGGCGCGCGTACGTCAGTGCCAGCACCCGCCGGAAGCCGCGCGCGTCGCAGAAGTGCCGGCCGGGCGAGTCCTCCGGGATCTGGTCGGTCTGCAGGGCGTGCATCCCGCGAGCGGCGGCCGCCGCCGTGACCGCGTCCAGCAATCGGGTGCCGACGCCGGCCCGCCGCTCGGCCGGGTGCACGTGCACCTCGATCTCGGCCGTGGGCAGCCACAGGAACGCCGTACCGAGCGGGCGGCCGGCGCGGGCGGCGGCGAGCCAGGCCAGCCGCTCACTCTGCTCGGCGTCCGTCAGCGGCGTGATATGCATGGCGGCCATTATGGCCGTGCGAGCCTCGGCCGGCGGCCCTTGCTGGTTCCGCTTCAGCCGGTGAGCTCGGCAAGCTCGGCCTGGGTGACGCTGACGGCGCGGGCCGTTTCGACGAGATCCCTGACTATCGCAAAGCGGATGAACGGGCGTACTCCTGATCCTCATGTCATCCCGGCTTTTTCCGGCTTTTTCCACGCGAGCCGGTTGACACTGGTGGAATCGTCCTCATGGTCGCCGAAACGCCGAGAGCAGCCGTACGCGCCTGGCGTGACGGCCTGGTCAACCTCGACGCCGGCAACCGCCTGCTCAACTTCCGCCACTCCGCCCACAGCACCGTGGAGATCGCGGGTCCGGCCGCGGCCGAGATCGTCACCGTGCTGCGGGACGGCACCGGCTACGGCTTCCTCCCGTCCGGCGCGCGACCCGAGCCCGGCGGCCTGTTCCGCACCGGGCTGCCCGCCATCGCCCTCGGCGCCGCGCTCCGGCGGCTGCTCCGCCGTTCCCGGCAGGACTACCTCGACCGGGGCGTGGCCACGCTGCACCTGGCGATCGGCATGCTGCACTGGCGTGACGAGGCGGACGTCGCCTTCACCAGCCCGATCCTGCTGCTGCCGGCCGAGCTGACCGCGAACGGGCCGGGCGACGTGCCGACGCTGCACATCCGCGGCGACGACCCGGTGGTCAACCCGGCGCTGGTGCTGCGCCTGCGCCGGATGGGCATCATGGTGCCGACGGTGGACGGCCTGGCCGACCTGGACGTGCGGGGCTACCTCGAGGAGCTCCGGGCGACGGTCAGCAACCGGGTGTGGACAACGGACGCGAGCGTGCTGCTGTCCTGCTTCAGCTTCCACAAGGAGGCGATGTACCGGGACCTGCTCGACCACGAACGGCGGATCGTCGCGCACCCGCTGGTCGAAGCCCTCGCCGGTTCGAGGCCCGGCCGCGAGGAGTACGCGGGCGGCACGGGGGACGAGTTGCCGCTCGTGCTCGAAGCCGACGCCACCCAGCGGGCCTGCGTCGAGGCCGCGGTCGCGGGGCGCAGCTTCGTGTTGGACGGGCCGCCCGGGACGGGTAAGTCGCAGACGATCGCCAACATGATCGGCTGCCTGATGCACGCCGGGAAGCGGGTCCTCTTCGTCTCGGAGAAGGCCGCCGCGCTCGAAGTCGTCCGCAACCGGCTCGCCGCGGTGGGGCTGGACCCGTACCTCCTGGAACTCCACAGCCACAAGGCGACCCGCCGCGAAGTGGCGCGCACCCTCGCCGCGTCCCTGGACGAGCCGGCGAGCCCGCCGCAGGTGAGCGGCGTCGATCGTGAGCGGCTCCGGACCTTGCGCGAACGCCTGGACGGCTACGCGGCCGCGATGAACGAGCGCCGCGAACCGCTGGGCCGCACGCTGCACGAGGTCCTCGGCGAGCTCGCCCACCTCGCGGCCCGGCCCGCCGCGCCGATGCCGGACGTCTCGCCGGCCACGCTCGACCCCGAGTCCGTACAGGAGATGCTCGAAGCCGCCGACGCCCTGGCGGGCAACCGCCGCCCGGCCGAGGTGGGGCCGGCCTTCCCCTGGCGTGAGGTCGTCGACAGGCAACCTCTCGACGAGACCCTCCGGCGAGCCCGATCCGCGCTGACCGCCCTGGCCGACGAGGCCCAGCCGTACGCCGCTGTGGCCGAGGCCTTCGCCCTGACCCGCCCGGCCGACGCCGGCACCCTGGCCGCCCTGGTGACGCACGCGGCCTACCGCCCCGCCACCGTGCCCGACGAATGGCTGACCGTCCCCAGCCTCGACGCGATCGCCCGGGAGGACGAGAACCGCACCCGCCTCCGCGCCGCCGCCCACCGCACCAGCGACGCCGTCCGCGCGGCCGCCGGTGTCGACTGGCACGAGCTCCCCGACCTCGAATCGCCGGTCCTCGAATTCGCCGGCCTTACCGCCCGGGGCGCCGAGGAGGCCGCTCACCTCCACGCGGCCGAGGCCGACGCCCTGGACGAGATCTCGCGGGACGTCGCCGCGCTCACCGCCCGCGTCGGACTGCCCGCCGTGGTCACCTTCGCCGACCTGGCCCACCTGGCCGCCCTGGCCGGTCTCGCCACCCGCATCGACCGCCCCGAGCCGTTCTGGTTCGGCCCCGGTGTGCTGACCGCGGTCTCCGAGGCCGCCGCCGTGCTGCGCCGGTGCGACGAGGCGGTCACCGCGACCGGGGCGCTGTGCCGCGCCTACTTCGCCGACGCGATCCTTGACCAGCCGGTGGAACTGCTCGCCGGCCGGCTCGCCTACGAGCACCGTGGCCTGCGCAAGCTGCTGAAGGCGTACCGCCGGGACTGGGACGCCGTGGCCGTCTTCGCCCTGCCTACCGTGTCTCCGGCCGAGGCCGTCGCCCAGCTCGGCGCGGCGGTGGCCTGGCAGCGGGCGCTGCGCGAGCGGGCCGCCGCCGTCCGTCAGTACG
>DASRYP010000438.1:0-12872 GCA_035687165.1 Actinoplanes sp.
TCCCCGTCCCGTTGAGCGACCTGGCCCGCCCGGCCAGCCCGAACTAGCGCGGCGGGTCGTTGACGTCCGGGGAACCCGCCCAGCCCTGCTGCGGATAACCGTCGTCGTAGGGACGGTCGTGGTCGTTGTTGGGCCCGTAGCCAGGCTGTGCGCCCGGCCGATCGAGGTCAGGGTCGTTCGACCAACCGGCCAGCAGGGTCAGCACGATCGCCGCAGCGAAGGCCGGGACCAGGGTCGGCCCGAGCGAGTGGACCTGGGGCGGCGCGAGATAGGTCGAGCCCTGCTGGGCCGTCTCGATCCAGTGCTGGTAGCCGGAGCGCCCGATCAGCTCGCCCAGCCGGGGGGCGACCAACCAACCCGCCCCGAGCGCACCCAACGTGACGCTGATCAGCAGGAACGGGCCCCGGTCGCGGCGCAGCAGCAGCCACGCGAGGATCGCCACGAGCACGCCGAAGGCCAGACCGAGCAGCGTGAACCAGCCGTCGGCGGCGATGTACTCCTCGGGGGACGGGTCGTTGACCACGACCCCGGCTTGGCCCGCGTTGATCACCGGCACCGAGGGCGCCACCCAGCGCCAGATCAGGCCCAGCGGCACGCCCAGCACCAGGATAGTCAGGAAGCAGCCGACCGCCACGCCGACCGTGCGCTTCCACGGCCGAGACGCCGAGGCCCGCACGTTCCACGCCCGGCCGAAGCCCGAACGGGGCGTTTCCTCCCCCACCGGCCCGGACGGATGGGCCAACCCGAAGCCACCCTCGGGCGTGCGGTAACCCACAGCGCCGCCCTCGGCCGGGCGTTCACCGGGCTGAGGTGGGTGCGCCGGTTCCTGACTCGCGTTCACCCTACGATCCTGCCAGGTGTCAGCGACCGTCGTCCGGCGTCCCCCGTCACTCCCATCCCCCGGTCACTCCCCCGCCCCCGGTCACTCCGTCAGGCCACGGCGGACGGGCCGAGGATCGTTTTGAGGTCGGCCCGCAGCGCCGGCGTCGGCGCTACCCGAACCGCGCCCAGCCGCAGCACCGTCGTGCGGCTGCCGTTCTGCAGGTGGACGTGCACCTCGGCGTCGCCCGGATGGCTGCTCAGGATCTCCTTGAGCTCCGACACCAGCGGCGGCGTGCAGCGGGTGATCGACATGGTCAGGGTGACCGGCTTGCTGTCGGGGTTGTGGCTGACGTCGGGCAGTGACATGTCCATCGCCATGATGCGGGGCGTGTCATCGCGCCGGTCGACCCGGCCCTTGACCACCACGATCGCGTCCTCGGCGATGAACTGCCCGATCACCTCGTAGGTGTTCGGGAAAAACAGCGCCTCGACGCCGCCGGCCAGGTCTTCGAGCGTGGCCGAGGCCCAGGCGCGACCCTGCTTGGTGATGCGGCGCTGCACACCGGTGAGGATGCCGGCGAGCGTGACGACCTGGCCGTCTCCGACCGTGCCCTCCTCATTCAGCGCCGCGATCGTCGTGTCGGCCGAATTCTGCAGGAGCTGCTCGAGGCCGGCCAGCGGGTGGTCGCTGACGTAGAGGCCGAGCATCTCGCGCTCGAAGGCCAATTTGTCGCGCTTGTCCCACTCGGAGTCGGTGATCTGCGGCATGGCGACCGTGGCCGCATTGCCGCCCTCGACGTCGCCGAACGCGCCGAACAGGTCGAACTGGCCGGCCGCCTCGTTGCGTTTGACGTCCGCGTACGCGTCGATTGCCTCGGCGTGCACGGCGAGCAGGCCCTTGCGGGTGTGGCCCATCGAGTCGAACGCGCCGGCCTTGATCAGCGATTCGACCGTCTTCTTGTTGCACACGACCGCGTCCACCTTGGACAGGAAGTCGTAGAAGTCCTGGTACTCGCTTTTCTCCGTGCGGCACCGGGCGATCGCCTCGACCACGTTGTGACCGACGTTGCGCACCGCGGCAAGCCCGAACCGGATGTCGTGGCCGACCGGGGTGAACGGGCCGGCGGACTGGTTGACGTCGGGCGGCAGGACCTGGATGCCCATGCGCCGGCACTCGGCCAGGTACATCGCCATCTTGTCCTTGTCGTCGCCGACGCTGGTGAGCAGCCCGCCCATGTACTCGGCCGGGTAGTGCGCCTTCAGATAGGCCGTCCAGTAGGAGACCAGCCCGTACGCCGCGGAGTGCGCTTTGTTGAACGCGTAACCGGCGAACGGGACCAGCACGTCCCACACCGCCTGGATCGCCTCGTCGGAGTAGCCCTGCGCGCGGCAGCCGTCGCGGAACGGGATGAACTCCTTGTCGAGGATCTCCTTCTTCTTCTTACCCATCGCCCGGCGGAGCAGGTCGGCCTGACCGAGGCTGTAGCCGGCGAGGATCTGCGCGGCGCGCTGCACCTGCTCCTGATAGACGATCAGGCCGTACGTCGGTTCGAGGATCTCGCGCAGCGGCTCCTCGAGCTCGGGGTGGATCGGGGTGATCTCCTGCAGCTTGTTCTTGCGCAACGCATAGTTGGTGTGCGACTCGACGCCCATCGGGCCGGGACGGTACAGCGCCAGGACGGCGGAGATGTCCTCGAAGTTGTCGGGCTTCATCAGCCGCAGCAGCGACCGCATCGGCCCGCCGTCGAGCTGGAACACGCCCAGCGTGTCGCCACGGGCCAGCAACTCGTATGCCGCGGGGTCGTCCAACGGCAGCGCCAGCAGATCCAGGTCGAGGTCGTGGTTGAGTTTGATGTTCTTGACCGCGTCATCGAGGATCGTCAGGTTGCGCAGGCCCAGGAAGTCCATCTTGAGCAGGCCCAGCGTCTCGCAGGTCGGGTAGTCGAACTGCGTGATGATCACGCCGTCGGAGGCCCGGCGCATCAGCGGGATGTGGTCGATGATCGGCTCGGCCGACATGATCACGCCGGCCGCGTGCACGCCGGTCTGCCGGATCAGGCCCTCGATGCCCCGCGCGGTGTCGATCACCTTTTTGACGTCGGGGTCGGTGTCGTAGAGGGTGCGGACCTCGCCGGCCTCGCCGTAACGCTTGTGTTCCTTGTCGAAGATGCCGGCGAGCGGGATGCCCTTGCCCATCACGTCAGGCGGCAGGGCCTTGGTGATCCGATCGCCGACCGCGAACGGGTAGCCGAGCACACGCGCCGAGTCCTTGATCGCGGCCTTCGCCTTGATCGTGCCGAACGTGGCGATCTGGGCGACCTTGTCGTCACCCCAGCGCTCGGTGACGTAGCGGATGACCTCGCCGCGCCGGCGCTCGTCGAAGTCGATGTCGACGTCGGGCATCGAGATGCGCTCGGGGTTGAGGAACCGCTCGAAGATCAGGCCGTGCGGCAGCGGGTCGAGGTCGGTGATGCCCATCGCGTACGCCACCAGGGAGCCCGCGGCGGAGCCACGGCCGGGGCCGACCGCGATGCCGTTGCGCTTGGACCACTGGATGAAGTCGGCGACCACGAGGAAGTAGGCCGGGAAGCCCATCTGAATGATGACGCCGAGCTCGTACTCCGCCTGCTTGAGATGCGTCTCGGGGATGCCGTCGGGGAACCGCCGCCGGAGGCCCTCGAACGCCTCGTGACGGAAGAACTCCTCCTCGGTGTAGCCGTCGGGGATCGGGAACCGGGGCATCAGGTTCTTGAAGGTGAACATGCCCTCGGTGTCGACCCGCTCGGCCACCAACAGCGTGGTGCGGCAGCCCTCCTGCCAGGCCTCGGACGAGTCGACCGCGCGCATCTGGTCGGCCGACTTGACGAAGTAGCCGTTGCCGTCGAAGCGGAACCGGTTGGGGTCGGCCACGTTGCTGCCGGTCTGCACGCAGAGCAGCACGTCGTGGGCCGCGGCCTGCGCCTCGTACACATAATGGGAATCGTTGGTGACCAGGGGCGGAATGCCGAGTTTCTGCCCGATCTCCAGCAGACCGTCACGGACCCGCTTCTCGATCGACAGCCCGTGATCCATGATCTCGAGGAAGTAGTTCTCCTTCCCCAGCGCCTCCTGATACATCGCGGCGGATTTCAAGGCCTCGTCGAACTGGCCGAGCCGAAGCCGGGTCTGCACCGCACCGGACGGGCAACCGGTCGTGCCCATGATGCCCTCGGCGTGCTCGGCGATGATGTCGAAGTCCATGCGCGGGTATTTGCCGAGCTGGCCCTCGATCGACGCCCGCGAGTTGAGGCGGAACAGGTTCTTGAGGCCGACCGCGTTGCGCGCCCACATCGTCATGTGGGTGTAGGCGCCACTGCCGGAGACGTCGTCGCCCTTCTGCTCGGGGCGACCCCACTTGATGCGGCTCTTGGTCAGGCGCGACTCGGGCGCCAGGTAGGCCTCGACACCGATCACCGGGATGACGCCGGCCGCCTTGGCCTGGTTATAGAAGTCGTAGGCGCCGTGCATGTTGCCGTGGTCGGTGATGGCCGCGGCCGGCATGCCCAGCCGAGACGCCTCGGCCAGCAATTCCCTGACCCGGGCGGCCCCGTCGAGCATCGAATACTCGGTGTGCACGTGGAGATGCACGAACGAGTCAGACACCCGGGGCCCCCTTTGACTTGTGACGACCCGAGCGACTCTAGTCGGCCCCCCCGACAATCCGGGAGGCCCCACGCGGGCCTACTCCGCGAATGGCTCGATCATCACACTGGCGGCCTTGAGCCACGCCGTCCGCGTCTCCTGCTGAAGGTCGCCGTACTCGATCGAGGAGCCGACCTCGAGGGCCTGGTCGTACGGGACGATCGCCACCGCGCGGGTGCGGGTCGCGAAGTGTTTCGCGAAGTCGTTGAGCAGTGGCAGCGGCCCCGGCGAGGGGCACGAGATCAGCGTCACGGCGTTGGAGACCAGGTCGCCCATGCCGCTGTCGTCGAGCACGTCGAGCATCCAGTCAGCGGTGAACGCGGCGTCCTCGCGCGGCACCGTGGTGATGACGAGCTGGTCGGCCTGGCGCATGACGGTCTGCCAGTTGACGCTCTCGACGTTGTTACCCGTGTCGACACAGATCACGTCGTGGGTGCGGCGCAGCAGGTCGGTCACCCGGCGCACGGTGGCCTGGTCGAGCCGCTGGGCGAAGCGCGGGTTCTCCTCCCCGGCCAGCACGTCGTAGGACCCGTCGGAGGCGTGCCGCAGATAGCCGTCGAGCTCCTGCAGCAGCGCGTCGCCGTGCAGATTCTCGATCTGCATCAGGTCGGCCAGCAGGTGCTTGATCGTCCGGGCGTGGCGGGCACTGCCGGCGCGCAGGCCGAGTGTGCCGCGCAGTTCGTTGTCGTCCCAGGCGAGCACGCCGCGCCCGCGGACGCTGCCGATGGTGGCGGCGGCCAGTACGGTCGCGGTCGTCTTGTGTACGCCGCCCTTGGGGTTGGCGAAGGCGAGCACCCGGGGGCTGCCGAGCTTGCGGCGCATCACCGAGACGGCGCGGTCGAGCTCTTCGTCGGCGCGGCCCTGCCGCCACTCGATGCGCGCGGCGGCCGGCGAGGTCGGCTGCGGCGCGACCGGCTGCGGCGCGACCGGCATCAGCGTGCCCGGCTGAGGCATGCCCGGCTGAGGCATGACCGGCATGGGCGGTGGCATGACCGGCGGCTGCATCACCGGGGCCGCAGCCGAGGCGCGCACCTGCGGGTAGTCATGGCCGGGCGGCGGCGCCGCGGCCGGGCGCGGGGACGGGTTGAAGAAGCTCTGCTGCTCGTCGGCCGGCGGAGGCGTGGGCGCCGGGGCGGGACGACGGCCGTTGAGCTCCGCCGCCCGGGGTGGCGGCTCGGCCTGCCGGGTCTGCCAGCGCGGGTCGAGCGGGTTGACCGGGCGCTGCGGCATCGGGCGCGGCTCAGGCTGCTGCAGCGGCGGCGGCTCAGGCTGCTGCTCGTAACGGCCACCGCCGTACTGCCCGCGGGTGTCCAGCGGGTTGACCGGGCGGCGGGTCGGCAGGGGCTGACCGTACTGCTGGGCGGGGGGCTGCTGGGCGGGCGGAGCATCGCGCTCCGGCTCGCCTTGGTCGTCGGCCGGCCGGGAACCGTGCCGGGCGCGGTCGAGCAGCGCCCGCCATCGCGGGGCTGGTTCCGCAGGCCGGCCCCAACCGGTCTCGGTCCCGTCCACGGCTCGCCCCTCCCGCATTCAACTCGGTGACGCCCCACACCCGGGCGCCTCGCTCTGACAGGCTACGGAGCGAACCCCGATCGGGCCACTGTCCGAGCGACCGTCTCCGCGCGTTCTTCCGGTCCGGAACCGATGATGCGGCCGCTCACCAGCCACGGCCCGGTCGCCCGCGGACGAGAAAATAAACGTCCGGACGGGTCTCAGGGTGTTGCCGAGCGGCTGGTCATATCGTGAGCAGGGGTCGCGTCTGAAGCAGAGGGTACGGCAGGGCGTCCCTCCGGTGCCGGGGCGGATGATGATGTCGTGCGTGACGTCGTACTTGACGTCGTGCGTCCGGTGACACTCGAAGAGGCGGACGTCACAATCACTCCGGGCGCCGACCCTATCGGCGCGGGCGCCGGTGAGGCAATGCCCGGCAGCCCGGTTGGCACAGCGGGTGACCGCGAGGGCTCGGGCGGAACCGTGCCGTTCTGCTCGGGCAGCGGCGGGCGGAACTCCGTGCGGTCCAATTCGCGTACCTCCGGAGCCGGGTCCACCGCCCGCACCCCGGGACGTCCGGCGACCTCCCGCAGCGTTGACGGCGCCGCCCGGACCACGGCCGCGAAAACACAGGAGCAACCCGAGCGATACGCCGAACCCTCCGCCGCCGCCGTGCGGGCCGCCGCCGCGTACGCCCGCCGGGCACGCTGCCGGTTCTCGTCGTCCCCGGTCAGCCGGCGGGCCAGCGCTTCGTACCCAGCCTGCTCCTGATCGCGTTCCAGGGCCGTGTCGAGCATGCCGGAGAGCACGTCGGCGGGGAGCCGGTAGACCGGGATCCGCACCACCGCGGTGTGCGCCTCGGACAGCGGCACCCGGGCGTACACCTGGGCCACCGCTGTGCCCGAGAGCAGCTCGGGCAGCAGCCCGGTCGCGCGGTAACCGCCGAGGCTCACCAGCGCCCAGGTCTCGCCCGCCGCGGGCCCCGAGGGGTCGGTCAGCGCGGCCAACTCGCCGCGCGCCGCGTCGAGGTAGCCGGGCACCGACTGCCCCTGCACCACGCCGACTCGCACCACGTCGCCCGGATCGCCGGGCGGCAGGTCCTCGCTGCGGCTCACCCAGATCGCGCCGACCAACGACACCCCGGCCGAGACGACCGCGACAGCGGCCACCAGGCGTGCCGCCGGGACTCCGCGCAGCAGGTGCCCCCGTACGCGATCCGCGGGCCCCACCGGGGACGCTCTCGCGTCAGCCGGCGTCCTGGAGGACGCTCAACGCGTACTTCAGGTCGTCCGGATAGTCGCTGACGAAGCGCACCTCGTCCTGGGTGCGGGGGTGCAGGAAGGCCAGCTCGCGAGCGTGCAGCCACTGGCGGCCGAGCGACAGCCTGGCGGCCAGCGTCGGGTCGGCACCGTAGGTGAGGTCGCCGACGCACGGGTGCCGCATCGCCGAAAAGTGCACGCGGATCTGGTGGGTGCGGCCCGTCTCGAGCTTCACGTCGACCAGGCTGGCCGAGCGGAACGCCTCGACCGTGTCGTAGTGGGTGACGCTCGGCTTGCCCGAGTTCATCACCGCGAACTTGTAGTCGGCGGTCGGGTGCCGGTCGATCGGCGCGTCGATCGTGCCGCGCAGCGGGTCGAGGTGGCCCTGGACGATCGCGTGATAGCGCTTGTCGACCTCGCGCTCCTTGAAGGCCCGCTTGAGCACGCTGTAGGCCATCTCGCTCTTCGCCACGACCATGATGCCCGTGGTGCCGACGTCGAGGCGGTGCACGACGCCCTGCCGTTCGGCGGCACCACTGGTCGCGACGTTCTGGCCCATCGCGGCCAGCCCGCTCACGACCGTCGGGCCGGTCCAGCCGGGGCTCGGGTGCGCGGCCACGCCGACCGGCTTGTCGACCAGCACGATGTCGTCGTCGCTGTAGATCACCTTGAGGCCGTGCACCGGCGCGGCCACCAACGTGGGGGCGGCGACCGGTGCGGGCAACGTCACCTCGAGCCAGGAGCCCGCCGAGACCTTGTCGGACTTGGGGCGCGGAAAGCCGTCGACCAGCGCGTCGCCGGACTCGACCAGGGTGGCGGCGGCGGTGCGGGACAGGCCGAACAGGCGGGACACGGCCTGATCGAGCCGCATCCCGTCGAGGCCGTCGGGCACCGGCAGGGAACGCTGCGAGCTCACGGCGTGTTTTCCTTCTTGTTGTGCTTGCGGACCGGGACGCGGCTGCCGTCACGCTGCCGGCCGGTCAGTTCGAGCAGCACCGCCAGCACCACGCCGACGCTGAGGCAACTGTCCGCGATGTTGAAAACGGCGAAATGCTCCGCGTACGGTCCGAAGAGGCTGATCATGTCGACCACGTGGCCGTGGAACGGGCCGGGCGCGCGGAACAGCCGGTCGATCAGGTTTCCCAGGGCACCGCCGAGCACGAGGCCGAGGGCGAGCGCCCAGGGCGCCGAACGCAGCTTCGTGGCCATCCAGCCGATCCAGCCGATCACCACCAGGGTGATCACCGGGAAGACCCAGGTGTGGTCGCTGCCGAAGCTGAAGGCCGCCCCGCTGTTGCGCAGCAGCGAAAGGTAGATCAGTCCCCCGAGGATGCGGACCGGGTGGCCCTCCTCGAGCTTCTCCGTGGAGAGCCATTTGACCCACTGGTCGAGGGCCACGGCCAGCACGGCGGTGGCGCCGAGCACCGCCACGGCGCGGCCACTGAACCCGGGCCTGCGCCCTGTCCCCGGCTCGTCCACCGCGGTCGCGCCCGTCCGCTCGTCGGCGTTCAGCGTCGTTCCTCCAGCTGCTTGCAGTGCACACAGAGAGTCGCGGAGGGAAACGCCGCCAGTCGCTCGACAGGGATCGCGTTGCCGCACCGCTCACACCAACCGTAGTTGCCCTCGCCGAGCCGGTCGATGGCGCGTTCCACCTGTGTGATGCGCTCCAGCAGATTGTTCGCCAGAGTGATCTCCTGCTCACGCTCGAACGTCTTGGTGCCGGTGTCGGCCTGGTCGTCACCGGCCGAGTCGGCGAGCCGGTCGCGCTGCAGCTCGGTGATCTCGGTGATCGACACGTCGTACTCGGTCTGCAGCTCGTCACGCCGCTCGACCAGGGCGACCCGGATCGTCTCGGTCTCGGCGGCGCTGCGGGTCCGCTTGGCGGTACTCTGGCCGCTCGTCGCGGTCGATCTGGTGCCGGTTGCCTTGGCCATCGTCGCTCCCTCAGCCGCGCCCGCGGCGATCGGCGTTCCCTCAGACCCGGCGGCATCCCCCTGGCGCCGACCGGCTCTTCCTGTCCTCGCGGTGACTCCCGGCTGTCACGTTCCTCGATCCCGCCGGCGGCCGGCCGACTCGCCCGCCCGCGGCGCCCGCCCGCCCGCAGCCGAGCCCGGCCGGGTGCCGCCGTAGATCTTCCCTCACCTGCCAAAACGGCGCAGCCGAACGACCAGCCGCGCACTCCCGAAGGATGGCAAGGATACGGAACGTATACCGCCTCGACAACAGCCCGTACCGGATCATTCCCCTAATCCACGTAAATCCCCTCGAAAGTTGCGTCGGATACCCGTCTTGGCACCGCGTCAACGATCGGCCGGCTCCTCGCCTCCTTCCTCGCCGAACCACCGGGCCAGCCGGCCCCGGCGGCTCACGGCCCGCAGTCGGCGCTCGGCGACGTCCCGGACGGCCGCAGTGGCGACGATCAACAGCGCGTCACCCGTACGCAGGCGCGTGTCGGGCCCGGGAACGAAGCCGGCCCCGTCGCGGACCACCAGCGTCACCGAGGCGCCCTCGGGCAGCCGCAGCTCGTCGATGTGCACGCCGGCCAGCCGGGAGCCCTCGGTCACCTCGAGCTGCAGCAGGTCGGCGTTCATCCGCTCCAGCGGGGCCGTCTCGACGTGCAGCTCGGCGGCCTCGCTGGGCGCCGTCACCTTGAGGAGCCGGGCGGCCGGGCCCAACGTGCTCGCCTGCACCAGCGTGAAGATGATGACCAGCACGAAGACCGTGTCGAACAGGCCGCCGGCGCCGGGCGTGCCGGCCGAGAGCGGGATCGTCGCCAACACGATCGGCACGGCGCCGCGCAAGCCCGCCCAGGACAGAAAGGCGCTGCCCCGCCAGCCCACCCGGTTGCCGGGACGGCCACGCGGGCCGCGGAGGGGCCGAGCCAGCACCGCCGAGATCACGACCGAGAGGGGCCGGGCCAGCAGCACCAGCGCCACCCCGGCGACCAGCGCGGGCCCGATCGCCTCGTCCAGGCGGCTGGGCGAGGCGAGCAGGCCGAGCAGCACGAAGAGGCCGATCTGGGCGACCCAGGCGAGACCGTCGGCGAACCCGAGGATGGCGCGGCGGTGCGGGATCCGGCCGTTGCCCAGCACCACGCCGGCGACGTAGACCGCGAGGAATCCGGAGGCGTGGGTGACGGCCCCGCCGGCGTACGCGAGGACCGTGAGACCCACCGCGGCGATGGGGTAGAGCCCGGCCGAGGGCAGCGCGGCGTTACGCAGCAGCCAGCGCCCGGCCGCGCCGACCACGAAGCCGATCGCCGCGCCCGCGACCAGCTCGTAGGTGACGATCAGTAGCTCGTACCACCAGGGGTGCACCTCGGCCAGGTCCGCGCTGAGCAGGACGACGAGCAGGACCACCGGGGCGTCGTTCATGCCCGACTCGGCCTCGAGCGTCGCCACCAGGCGCGGGGGCAGCCGCAGCCGGCGCAGGGTCGCGAAGACCGCGGCGGCATCGGTCGACGAGAGCACGGCACCGTAGAGAAGGGCGAGCTGCCAGGGAAGATCAAGGATCACGTGTACGGCGAGACCGACCACCGCGATGCTGACGGCGACACCCACCGTGGCCAGCGAGGACGCGAGACCCAGCACCGGCCGCAAGGTGCTCCACCGTGCGATCAGGCCACCCTCCGCGATGATCACGATGAGCGCGCAGAAGCCCAGCGCCCGGGTCAGCTCGACGTCGTCGAAGCGGATGCCCAGCCCCGCCTCGCCGATCACGATGCCGATCGCCAGATAGACGAGCAGGCTCGGCAGCCCCACCCTGGTCGAGACCCGCACCGCGGCGACCGCCACCAGCAGCACCGCCGCCCCGATCAGCAGCGCGTAGTCCAGCCCGCCACTCACGCCGGCGGACTCATGTCGTGCCGTCCCGAAGGGTGGCCAGCCGCTCGGCGACGTCGTGATCGGCCGCGGCGACGGTGAAGACCTTGTCCCGGCTCGTCGCGCCGAGCCGCAGCTCCACGTCGGCCGGGCGTACCCCGAGCGCACCGGCGAGCGCCCGCCGCACGGCCTCGGTCGCCTTGCCGTCCACGGCCGGCGCCCCCACGGCGATGATCAAGGCCGGTCCGTGCGGCCCCTCATACGACCCGCCGACCCGGTCCCGCCCGGCGCCAGGACGCACCCGCACGGGCACGGCCAGGAGTTTTTCGTCGGGCGGAGGCACGCGGCGCTTGACCATGCCTCATTGTGCCGATCAATGCCGCCCACCGGGGAGAGCCGATCGCGCCGACCCTGGAGGGCAACCGCCCCCAGCCCGCCCCGCACCACCAGCCCGGGCGGCACCGCCCAGGGGTCGGCCGCGACCAAAGGCTCAGCGACGAGCGGCTGAGCCGACCAGGCGGTCGACCGGGCGGCAGAGGCCGCAGGGGTTGAAGCCCAGCTCGACGGCCTCGCGCACGGGGACCGGCTCGGCCAGGCGGCCGACCAGGCTGGGGCACTCGGGCAGGTGATAGCGCGGCCGCCCGTCCACGACCATGACCTCGGCTTCGAGGCGGGACACGCGGACCGCGTCGGCGGGCTGCACCGCCTGGGGCAGCGGCTCGTCGTCGGGGTCGTCGACGTCGGGTTCGGCGAACTCGGCGGGCTCGACGACGACGGGCTCGACCGGCTCGACGACGACGGGCCCGGCGAACTCGGCGGCCCGGGTCTCGCCGCGCCCGGTGTCCGCATCCGGCGGCCCGCTGCGGGCCGCGTTGATCGTGGCGGAGTCGGCGGGTGGCCGGCCGGCGGCCACATCACCGGTGTCGAGAGGGACGGTCTCGCGGCGGTCCTCGCCGAGGCCGGACTCTGACCTTTCGGGATTCGCCTCGAAGGACGCGCCAGGCGGAGGAAAATCATCCGGGTCACGGCGGCGGGAAGCGTCGGCGGCGACGGCCGCGAACTCGGGATCCGAGGCGAAGGCGGAGTCGTCCGGGTGCTTCGGGGCGGCCGACGCCGCACGCCGTGCCGCAGCGGCCTGACGCGCGCCGATGACCAGGAAGACCGCGGCCACGAGGCTGGCCACGATAGAGCTGATGAGCAGGTCGCTCGATCCGCCGGTGAGGCCCAGCACAAGCAGCGTCACCGCGACGAGGATGAGCAGCAGACTGACAACGATCATGGCTCATCCTCGTCGAGGTGCCGGGTGGCTGGCTGGAACTCCCGGAGGGCCCGAGTCAGCGCCCGGATTCGATGGCGTTACGGCCGCCGTAGGAACCGGCGAGACCGGCAGCGGCGAGTCCACCGCTGCCGCCGACGGCACGGCTGGAGTCGGCGCGCGACATCTCGGCCTCGAGGCCCTGGCCCCGGCCGTCGAGGTCACGCAGCTGGCTTTCCAGGTATGCCTTCAGACGGGTGCGGTATTCCCGCTCGAACTGCTTCAGCTCCTCGATGTGCTTCTGCAGTGCGGATCGCTTCGCGTCGAGACCACCCATTGCTTCCTGGTGGCGCTGACGAGCGTCCCGCTCCAGGGCGTCGGCCTTGGCGCGGGCCTCGCGGGTGACTTCCTCGGCCTTGGATCGGGCTTCGGAGAGCAGCTTGTCGGCCTCGCGACGCGCGTCCGACACGTGGTCGTCCGCGGTCCGCTGGGCCATCATCAGGACCCGCAGCGCCTGCTGCTCGCCGTCGCCGCCGCCCGCGGCCG
>DASRYP010000439.1:0-2623 GCA_035687165.1 Actinoplanes sp.
TCATGTGGCCGGTGTTCGGATTGACTGGGAGCGTTTAGCTGGTCGCGGACCGGTCGCCGAGTTGCCGACCTACCCGTTCCAACGCGACCGCTACTGGATCGACGACCGGGCCGCCAGAACCGCGTTGACCGCCGAGCAGCCCGCGCCCGCCCTGCCCTCGGACCGCGCCCGCTCGTGGACCGGCGATGACCTGCTGCGCCTGGTCCGCACCCAGACCGCGACCGTCCTCGGCCACCAGGGTGCGGCGGCCGTCCGGCCCTCGGTGGCGTTCCGCGAGGCCGGCTTCGACTCGCTGATGGCCGTCGACCTGCGGAAGCGGCTCAACGCGGCGACCGGCCTCATGCTGCCCGCCACCGTGGTGTTCGACCACCCCACCCCGGCCGCGCTGGCCGACCGGATCGGCGCGGAACTGACCGGGGCCGCCTCGGCCGACGACGGCGCCGCGGCGGTCACCGGCGACCCGATCGCCATCATCGGAATGAGCTGCCGGTTCCCCGGCGGTGTCCGCACGCCCGAGGACCTCTGGGACCTGGTCGCGCGAGGCGCCGACGCCATCGGCGAGTTCCCCGGCGACCGCGGCTGGGACGTCGAGACGCTCTACCACCCCGACCCCGACCACCCCGGCACCTCGACTACGCGGCACGGCGGCTTCCTCTACGACGCGGCCGACTTCGACCCGGAATTCTTCGGCATCGCGCCGCGCGAGGCACTCGCCATGGACCCGCAGCAGCGGCTGCTGCTCGAGATCTCCTGGGAGGCACTGGAACGGGCCGGCCTCGACCCGGCCACGCTGGCCGGCAGCCGGACCGGCGTCTTCGTCGGCCAGGTGCAGCAGGACTACCGCACCCGGCTCGGCGGTGCGCCGGCCGACCTTGAGGGCTACCTGGGCACCGGCAGCGCGTCCAGCGTCGCCTCCGGGCGGATCGCCTACGCGCTGGGGCTGCAGGGCCCGACGCTGACCGTGGACACCGCCTGCTCGTCGTCGCTGGTCGCCCTGCACCTGGCCGCGCAGGCGCTGCGCGCCGGGGAGTGCGAGCTGGCGCTGGCCGGCGGCGTCACCGTGATGTCCTCGCCGGACGTCTTCGTCGAGTTCTCCCGGCAGCGCGGGCTCGCCGCCGACGGCCGGTGCAAGGCGTTCGCCGAGGAGGCCGACGGCACCGCCTGGTCCGAGGGCGCGGGCCTGCTTGTGCTGGAACGGCTCTCCCAGGCCCGCCGCCGCGGGCACCGGGTGCTTGCCGTGGTCGCCGGCAGCGCGGTCAACTCGGACGGCGCCAGCAACGGGCTCACCGCGCCCAACGGCCGGTCCCAGCAGCGCGTCATCCGGCAGGCGCTGGCGGCGGGCGGCTTGACCGCGGGCGACGTCGAGGTGGTCGAGGCGCACGGCACCGGCACGCGGCTGGGCGATCCGATCGAGGCGTCGGCGCTGCTGGCCACGTACGGCCGGGACCGCGACCGGCCGCTCTGGCTGGGCTCGCTGAAGTCGAACATCGGGCACGCGCAGGCCGCGGCCGGGGTCGGCGGCGTGATCAAGATGGTGATGGCGATGCGGCACGGCACGCTACCGCGCACCCTGCACGCGGAGCAGCCGTCGACCCGGGTCGACTGGGCCGCGGGCGACGTCCGGCTGCTGACCGAGAGCCGCCCGTGGGACGGGCCCAGGCGGACCGCGGTCTCCTCGTTCGGGGTCAGCGGCACCAACGTCCACGTGATCCTGGAGCAAGATTCCGAGTCGGAGCCGGAGCCGGAGTCGGAGCCGGAGCCGGCGGTGGCCGAGGTCGAGGTCGAGGTCGAGCCGGCGCTGCTGCCGCTGCCGGTGTCGGCGCGCACCCGCGGGGGCGTGCAGGCCCAGGCCCGGGTCCTGGCCGAGCACCTGACCGCGCACCCGGAGCTGCGCCTGGCTGACGTCTCGTACGCGCTGTCGCACAGCCGCACGGCGTTCGAGCACCGGACGGTCGTGTTCGCCGAGGACCGCGACGAAGCCGTACGAGGTCTGACCGACCCGCTCGAGGTCGGCACCGTGCTGGAGGGGCGCACCGCGGTCCTGTTCGGCGGGCAGGGCGCGCAGCGGCCGGCCATGGGGCAGCGGCTCTACGAGCGGTTCGAGGTCTACGCCCGAGCGTTCGACGCCGCGGCGGCGGCGATGGAACTGCCGCGCCCGCTGGCCGAGGTTGTCTTCGGTGCCGACGACGCCGAGCTCGACCGTACGGAGTACGCCCAGCCGGCGCTCTTCGCCACCGAGATCGCGCTCTACCGGCTGTTGGAGAGCTGGGGCGTGGTGCCGGACGCGCTGGCCGGCCACTCGGTCGGGGAGATCGCCGCGGCCCACGTCGCCGGGGTGCTGACACTGGCCGACGCCGGGCGCCTGGTCACCGCGCGCGGCCGGCTCATGCAGGCGCTGCCCGCAGGCGGTGCGATGGTGGCGGTCCGGGCGGGCGAGGACGAGGTGCGCGCGGCGCTGGACGGGCGGCCGGACGCGGCGGTCGCCGCGGTCAACGCGCCCGGTTCGGTGGTCGTTTCGGGTGCGGCCGAGGCCGTGCTCGGGCTGCGGGACGAGCTCGCCGCCCGCGGTTACGAGACCAAGCAGCTCGCGGTCAGCCACGCGTTCCACTCGCCGCTGATGGAG
>DASRYP010000440.1:0-7257 GCA_035687165.1 Actinoplanes sp.
AAGCCGGCGGCGACCGCCCGGCACGTGCCCACGCTGGACAGGATCGACGACACGATCTGCGAGTCGGACCGGACGACGCCGCCCACGGTGCTCTACTTCGCCGACCGGTGGACCCGCTTCGCCGAGTTCGTCCAGCGGGTCAACGAGATCTGCGGGCACTCCCGGCCCCGCCTGGTGATCGCCGACGTGTCGGTGAGCCGGTTCATGGCCAACTACCAGCTGCGGGCGGTCAGCAACGCCGACTGGGCGGTCAACTACAACGTCGGCGGGCCCGGCTGCGCCGATCTGACCCTTCCCGCGTACGAGACTCTGGGCCGCCAGGTGGAGAAGCACGGCGATCTGGTCCGGCTGACCGGGCCGTTCGCCTGTGCCGACCGGGCCCGCGGCGTCGTGGACGGGCAGTTGAAGGACGCGTGCCCGCTGGACGCGGCGGTGAAGCTGACCAGCCAGCCGTGCCGCGCCAACGACCTGGGTACGTACCTGATCCCGGCGTGGGACGCGGTGCTGCTGGCCGACGCGCTGCTGCCGGACCGCCCACCAGCCGGGCTTAACTATCTGACCAGCCTGAACCTGCCGAAGTTCACGCTCTCGACCGGGAAAGTGGCGACGGTGACCCGGGGTGTGCTCGAAAAGCCGACCATCGACGTACGCATGTGGCACGGCAACCCGTTGAACGACCCGCGGATCATCTGGGAGCTGCCCAGCCCCGACCTGAGGCTCCCCAGCGACCCGAAACCGGGCAGCTCGTTGCCGAACGGCAACTGACCGCCGGCGCTTTTGATGACAAAATCGCTCGCATGACGGGCTTCGATACCAGCGTGCCGCATGCCGCTCGCCGCTATGACTACTGGCTCGGCGGCAAGGACAACTTCGCCGCCGACCGGGAATCCGGCGACGCCATCGCGGCGCAGTTCCCGGGCATCCGGACCGCCGTGGTCGAGAACCGGCGCTTCCTGCGCCGGGCGGTCACGTCCCTGGCCCGGACCGAGGGCGTACGCCAGTTCCTCGACGTCGGCACCGGACTGCCCACCGTCGGCAACACCCACGAGGTCGCCCAGGACATCGCCGCCGACTCGCGCATCGTCTACGTCGACAACGACCCGCTCGTGCTGGCCCACGCCCGCGCGCTGCTGACCGGCCACCCGGATGGCCGCACCGACTACATCGACGCTGACCTGCGCGACCCCGCCGGCATCCTGGACGGCGCCCGCGCCACGCTCGACTTCGACCGGCCGATCGCCCTGATGCTGCTCGCGGTGCTCCACTTCGTGGTCGACGAGGACGACCCCTACGCCCTGGTCCGCCGTTTCGTCGACGCCCTGCCGCCGGGCAGCTTCGTCGTGCTCTCGCACGCCACCGCCGATTACCTGTCGCCGCAGGTGGCCGCCGCCATCACGTCCGGCCGCCACGGCCAGGGCCAGCTGCGCGCGCGCGACGAGGTCGCCCGCTTCCTCGACGGGCTCGACCTGATCGCGCCGGGCGTGGTCCCCCTGCCGCAGTGGAACGACGAGACCGAGCCGCCGCCGCGCCCACCGGCCGAGGACGTCTCGATGTACGCGGCGGTCGCCCGCAAGAGCTGAAGCTCCGCGTCTAATCCCGCTCGGCCGGCGGCTGCTCGAGGGCCGGGCGGTCCCAGTCGGCCAGGTCGGCGGCGGCCACGTAGGTCGAGCGGAGGAACTCGGTCAGCGCCGCGTCGGGGTCGGTGGCAGCGGCGACGGCCTCGTAGGGCAGCAGGAACTCGTGCATGGTCTTGTCGTAGTAGGCCGCCTCGGGGCCGACCGCGCGCTCGGGGTAGCCCGGCGGCTCCGGATAGGCGTACGCATAGAAGGCGCCCTCCTCACCGCCGCCGGGCCAGAAGCCGAAGCTGGCCAACTCGTGGGAGTAACCCTCCCGCATCACCCACGGCGGGCAGTTGGGGGCGCCGCCGGGGTGGTCGGGGGCGGTGCGGCCGGAGAAGCGCGTGTAGGCCAGGTCCATCGCGCCCCAGAAGTAGTGGACCGGGCTCTGCTTGCCGACGAAATCGGAACGGAAACGCTCGAAGACCCGCTGGGCCTGCAGCAGTTGGCGCCAGAAGAGGCGTGCGGCGGCGCCGTCATACGACAGGTGAACGTCGTCCTCGGCGAACGGGATCGCGGTCTCGACCTCGTTGGGCACGGCATGGATCTGCGGCTCGACGCCGAGCTCGGCCAGCGCCGCCAAAGTCTCGCGGTAGAAGACGGCAACGGTCTTCGGCTCGAGCGTCACCGCACGGGAACGGCCGTCGCTGCTCCGCACCTGAAGCCGGTGGTCGACGAAGTCGAACTCGAGGTCGAACACGCCGTCGCCGTGCGGCACGGCCGAGGTCGAGAGGCCGCGCGCGGTGGGATAGAGCGTGACGTGCCACCAGTGGTTGACGGCCGGCGCGTACGCCATCCGGATCTTGCCGACGACCTGCGTCCACATGTGCAGCGTGTCACGGGTGTCGGCCCAGGCGGCCACGCGCTGCCGGGGCCAGGTGAACGTCTCGTCTGCCATCGGTCAAGAGTGCCATGCGGGCTGTTCGGGGCGGGGCTTCCCGCGCGCGGGCTGTGGACAGGCCGGAATTGTGGACAACCGCCGCCGACGCGCGGCGCACGCTAACGTATTTCCCCGCGCGGACAGGGCAGGTGCGCGGACAGGGCAGGTGCGCGCGGGGCGAGGAGGGACGCGCGGCGCGGCAAAGGAGGGTCGGAACGTGGTACGGGGGTCAGGCGTTGGTGCGCACCAGGGCCCAGACGATTTTGCCGCCGGGAAGTCGGGTGACGCCCCAGTAGGTGGCGGCCGCGGCGACGACGCGCAGCCCGCGACCCGACCCCGGCCGCATGAAGGTGCTCGTCACCGGCGGATCGGTGGCCATGCGAGGCATCGCCGAGCTGCTGTCCTGGACGGCGACCCGCAGGAAACGGCCGGTATGAACGACGAGCAGATCGAACGCCGCGCCGGTGTGCACGACCGCGTTCGCCGCGAGTTCCGACGCCACCAGCCGCGCCGGATCCCGCAGGTGGTCGACCCCCCAGGTCAGGCATGCCTCTCCCGTCACGCCCCGGGCCAGGCGCACACTTCCCGACGCCGGGGTCAGACGCCGCCGGATCCAGCGTGGCACGCAGGCCCGCACCGCGAGCGTCGCCTGCAACCGATCCTCGTACAACGCCACGTAGTTGCGGAACGGTCCGAGCCCCCGCGCCACCTCGGGCCCGGCCTCGCAAAGCAGCACCGGCACACCCCAGTGCAGCTGGGCCTCGTGAGTCGTCGACGCGAAGACCCGCAGCAGCGCGTCGTCGCGATGCCACAGGTCGGACAGGTCCACCAGCACGGCCGCGGGGCACTCCCCGGCGGCCTTGACGATCACGGTTCGCACGGTCAGCGCGGCGTCGGGTGTCAGCTCACCGGTGACCCGCACCGTCGTGATTCCGGCATCCAGGTCCCGGTCGGTCTCCGTCCTCAGCATCACACCTCGGTTGTTCGGGCCCTGGTCCGCCTTTGCGCACCGAACCACGAAACGCCCTGGGAGTGTGGCCGCGCAATCCCTGGTCGCGCGCCTATCGCCCGAAGGGCGGACACCATCTCTCAAGCGGTGCCGCGGCCGGCGCTGATCTCGCAGGCCGCTCCCGGTGGAGAAGCCGACCCGGTCAGCGGCGAGCCAGGGGATCAGTTTTTTCCATTGTGGACACGCGGGACAGGACGAGGAACCGGCGTTAGAGTTCCGCTGTGGATTCCACCAGCGCAGCGCCCGCCGGCCTCGACCCGACCGTCCCGCACCCCGCCCGGCGTTACAACTACTGGCTCGGCGGCAAGGACAACTTCGCCGCCGACCGGGCCTCGGGCGACGAGCTTCAAAAACACTTCCCCAAGGTACGTCTTGGGGCGCTGGCCAACCGGGCACTGCTGCAGCGGGCCACCCGCTTCCTCGCCGCCGAGGCGGGCATCCGGCAGTTCCTCGACATCGGCACCGGCCTGCCGACCGCCGACAACACGCACGAGGTCGCCCAGCGGGTGGCTCCCGAGTCGCGCATCGTTTATGTCGACAACGATCCGCTGGTCATGGTGCACGCCCGTGCGCTGCTCAACAGCAGCCCCGAGGGCGAGACGGCATACATCGAAGCCGACCTGACCGAGCCGCGGAAGATCCTGGACAGCCCGGCGCTGCGGGAGACCCTCGACCTCAACCGGCCGGTCGGCCTGATGCTGATCGCGGTACTGCACTTCGTGCACGGCAACGGCGCCGCCCGGCCGATCGTGCGCGAGTTGCTCGACGCCCTGCCCTCGGGCAGCTACCTGGTCGCCACCCACGCCACCAGCGACTTCGGCACGCCCGAGCAAACGAAGCTCTACCAGCAGTTCGTCGCGCAGGGCAAGTCCGACGTCTGGACCCGGCCGAAGGACGAGTTCACCGAGCTCTTCGAGGGCCTCGAGCTGGTCGATCCGGGCGTGGTGCCGGCCAGCGAGTGGCGCCCCGAGGCCGGGGCCGAGATCCCTTCGCGTACCGACATCAACGTCTGGACGGCAGTCGGTCGCAAGGTATAGGGCTCACCACGGGACCGGGCCCGCATCGTCGAAGAAGCCGCCGGTCGGGCCGTCAGCGGGCAGGGTCGCCAGGTGCAGGGCGATCGCCGCGCCCTGCGCCGGGGTGCGGTAACCGCGGAAGCCGTTGAGGTCGGTCGCGACGAAGCCGGGGCACCCCACGTTGACCAGGATGTTCGTGTCCCGCAGCTCCTTGGCGTACTGCACGGTGATCGCGTTCAGGAACGACTTCGAGGGGGCGTACGCCGCCGAGACGGGCCCGGTGTCCCCGGCGTCAGCCGACTGTCGCGTCAGCGAACCCACGGTGCTGGACATGTTCACGATGCGCGGCGACGCCGAGCGGCGCAGCAACGGCAGCATCGCGTTGGTGACCCGCAGGACGCCGAGCACGTTGGTCTCCAGCACGGTCCGCATCAGCGCCGGGTCGACCACGGTGGGTTCCTGCGGCATCCCGCCGGTGATGGCCGCGTTGTTCACCAGCACGTCCAGGCCGCCACGCCCGTCGACCAGAACCGCGGCGGCGGCCACGCTCGCGTCGTCGGTCACGTCGAGCGGCACACCGAACGCGTCGACGCCCGCCGCGCGCAGCTTCTCGACCGCCGACTCCCGGCGCTCGGCGTCCCGGGCACCGACCCCCACCGCCCAGCCCAGCGCCCCCAGCCCGGCCGCGATCTCGTACCCGATGCCCTTGTTCGCGCCGGTGACCAGCGCGATTGTCTGATTGCTCATGCATCGGTCCTGGCCGTGGTCCGGGCGCACGGCCAATACCGTTTGGGTACCCGGCGATACCGTGGGGGTATGGAAACGCGGGAGCTGCGTTATTTCGTCGCGGTCGCCGAGGAACTGCACTTCGGAAGGGCCGCGCAACGGCTCGGGATGGCGCAGCCGCCGCTGTCGCGGGCGATCGGCCAGCTCGAACGGCGGCTCGGTGTGGGGCTCTTCCACCGCACGAGCCGCGAGGTCACGCTGACCGAGGCCGGTGCGGTGCTGCTGCGCGAGGGGAGAGCCGCTCTGGACGCGGTCGAGGCGGCCGAGCGGCGGACGCGTCGGGCCGCGCAGACCCCGGGCCTGGTGCTGGCGTCGAAGGCGGGCCGAGGAGTTGACCACCGAGAGCCAGGTCCTGGTGCTGCCCGCCGGGCATCCGCTCACCGCCCGTACGCAACTGCGGATGACCGACGTCGCCGCGATTCCCGGCTGCCGTTGCCGCGCTGGCCGCGGCGGAACGGCTCCTACCGGCCCGGTCCGGCCCGGAGGTGCACGACCACACCCAGTTGATGCAGCTCATCCGGCTCGGGCGGGCCGCCGCGGTGTGCTGGCCGCGAGCCGCCTCTGACACCGAGGGAAAGGGGTTACCGCGGAAAGGGGCTGCGCACCGCGCGTGCCCGGAAGGCCTGACCGGTGCGGCAGCCCAGCGCGATCAGCTCAACGGCCTGCGACGGGCTCTCGGCAATTCAGATTTTGCGATCATCCGGATGTTGCCCGTATCTTCATGGCGTGACCCGCCTGACCCGAGCTCAACAGCAGGAACGTACGCGCGCTGCTGTCCTCGCCGCGGCGCGCGCCGAGTTCGCCGAGCACGGATATGCCGAGGCCAAGGTCGACCGCATCGCCGAGCGGGCCGAGCTGACCCGCGGCGCGATCTACTCGAACTTCCCCAGCAAACGATCCCTCTACCTGGCCGTCCTGCTCAACGACACCACGCCGGTCGACGGGGCTGAGCGAAGAGAAACGCTCGACCTGGCCGCAGCGGCCGAGGCGTTCGCCCGGGTCCGGCTCGAACGGCTGCCGCTCACCGCCGACGAACCCGCCGCCGGTCGGCTCCGGGCCCGATCGCTGACCGGGGTCGCCGACGACGAGCGCGGACGCGCCACGCTGGTCCAGCTCACCAAGCTCGAAGCGGCGCTGCTGGCCGTCGCGCTCGAATCGTGCGGCGCCCGCAACGCCCGACGGCCGGCCGAACTGATCCTCACCCTGCTGCACGGCGCGGCCCACCTCGCCGAGACCGCACCCGGCTTCGGCGACCCCTTCGACGTGGCCCGCGCCTGCCGCCACCTCACCGCGCTCGACCTCACCGACGCCGGCGATCCACCGCATCTCCCGTACGTCCCGGCGGCCCGCCCGGTCCGCGAACCCTGGAACCCACCCGGCGACATGATCGACGAGCTCAGCGGCCGACCGACCGGCTTCGACGCCGACGGGATCCTCGCCGTGCTGGGCGTCGACCGGCTCGAAGCAGCCGAGGAGGCGATCCGCGCGGCCCGCCCCCACGACGTCGTCACCGTGGTGCTCGCGACCGACGACCCCGACCTCGTCCGCCTACGCGTCACCGACCTGACCGCCAGCCTGCGCCGCGTGTTCGGGCCGGCGATCCGCCCGTCGCTGCGGCTCGTCCTCGACGACCACGGCGCCTTCGGCACCCCCACGACCCAAGAGACCGCCGTACGCCTGGAGGCCGGCCAGATCGTGGCGCGGGCCGACGGCCGAGGAGCCGCCTACGCCGTCGCCATCGCCGGCCGGAGAGGATGACCGTGTCCCGGATGACCGTGGTTCTGCACGCGTTGCGCTGCATGGGATTCGCCGAACTGACCCGGGTGGCCGACGTCGCCGGACAGCCCGAACCGCAGACCGAGTCCGACCTGATCGACCTCGCCGTCGACGGCCTGGTCACCCGCGAGCTCGGCGCCTGGGGCCTGACACCGGCGGGCCGGGCCGAGGACG
>DASRYP010000441.1:0-6722 GCA_035687165.1 Actinoplanes sp.
CGAACTGATCAACCGGACCAGTACCGACGAGCGTCACCCGGCGTTCGACCTCAACACCAATGACACCACCAGGAGAAACATCCGATGAGCAAGCCCAGCGTCCTGTTCGTCTGCGTCCACAATGCCGGCCGCTCGCAGATGGCCGCCGGCTGGCTGCGCTACCTCGCCGGCGACAGTGTGGAGGTCCGCTCCGCCGGCTCCGCCCCCGCCGAGACCATCAACCCGGCCGCGGTCGCGGCCATGCGCGAGGTCGGCATCGACATCACGGGGCAGACCCCGAAACTGCTCGATTACGAGACCGCGCAGGACTCCGACGTCATCGTCACGATGGGCTGCGGCGACGCCTGCCCGATCTTCCCCGGCAAGCGTTACGAGGACTGGAAACTCGACGACCCGGCCGGCCAGGGCATCGACGCCGTGCGCCCGATCCGCGACGAGATCAAAGTTCGCGTCGTAGCCCTGCTGGCCGATCTCCTCCCGGCGGGCAGGGGGCGAATGCCGCACGGGATCTGACCGCATGGTCAAGCCGGGCGACCGGTTGCCCTCCGTGCCGTTGCTCGAGGCGACCTCGGCCCCAGCCACTTTCGTGTTCCCGGCCGCCGCGGAGGCAGACGATCGGAGCCGCATGCTCGTGCTCGTCCTCGATCCGACGCGGCGTCGGGAAGAAGACGAGACATGGCAAAGAAGTCGTGAAGGACGAGGACCAGGGATCGATGCGCGCATGAACGAAAGGTGTATCGGCGGTGAATTGCCGGGTATAGGGGTCGCCATGCGGGAACCGGAACACGCGCTCGAGGTGCGGCTGGCCGCCGTCGCCGCGGGGGTCGTGGTGTTGCTGGTGCCGTTCGCGGTGATCGCGGCGATGGTCGTCGGCGGGGTGGACTGGCTGCACCGGATCGACCAGGACGTCAGCGTGGCCGTGCACGACTACTCGGCGACGCATCCGCACCTGGTCGACTTCATGCGGGTCTGGTGCCTCGCCTTCGACCCGTGGACCTGGCGGCTGGCCGCGCTCGGGCTGGTCGTCTGGCTGGCCCGCCGGGGCGCCCGGCGGCTCGCCTGGTGGGTCGCGATCACCACGGCGGCCGGCGGCCTCCTCGGCGTACTGCTGAAGTTGCTCTTCGAACGGGAGCGGCCGTCTTTTCTCGACCCGGTGGCGACCGCCGTCGGCTACTCGTTCCCGTCCGGGCACGCGCTGAACAACGCGCTCGGCGCCGCCGTCGTGCTGGCGGTGCTGCTGCCCAGGGTGCGGCACAAGCGGTGGCTGCTGGCCGTCGGCATCGCGGTCCCGGCGCTGACCGGCGCTTTTCGCATCGGGCTCGGCGTGCATTATCTGAGCGACGTACTCGCCGGTTGGCTCTTCGGTCTGGCCGTCGTGGCGGCTACGACCGCCGCTTTCGTGGCCCGCCGACGGCGACCCGCTCCGGCCGGCGCGAGATCGGAGGCGTAACGCGGACCGCGATCGGGTATCGACGGCGGACATGCCCCCACTGATCGCGCAGGTCGCCAAGCGGCTGCTGCTTCCGGTGACGGTCCTGTTCGGAGTGATGGTCGGTCTCGGCCTGCTCGCGACCAGGGTGGTCGACCACGCTTGGCCGCTCACCGTCGAGGACGACGTCAACCGCACCCTCGAGGCGCACCGCGCCGCGCCCCTCAACGTCGTCAGCGAGATCGCCAGCCTGATCGGCAGTACCCCGGTCATCATCGCCGTCACCGGGGTGGCCGCCTTCCTCCTGCACGTCAAGCTGCGCCGCTGGCGGGAGCCGATCTACCTCTGCCTCGCGGTGATCGCCCAGGCTCTCGTCTTCTTCCTCACGACGCTGGTCATCGACCGCGCGCGCCCCGGCGTGCACCGGATGGACGACTCCCCGCCCACGTCGAGCTTCCCCTCCGGGCACACCTCGGCCGCGGTCGCCCTGTACGTCGGCCTCGCCCTGGTCCTGTTCACGCTGCTGCACCGTCCGTGGGCCAAGAGGCTGGTCTGGCTCCTGGTGCTCGTGCCGGTCGCGGTGGCGCTGGCCCGGCTCTACCGCGGCATGCACCACCCGACCGACGTGATCGCCTCGTTCCTCAACGGCGTCAGCTGCGTCCTCATCATGGCGCGGGCGGTCCTCGACCGGGCGGTGGGCTGGGCGGTGCCGGCGCGGCTCAGTGGCGTACGGCTAAAAGCCTCCTGACACCAGGGCTTCGAGCGTCGCTCTCGCCCCCCGAGTGTGCAGGCTGCCGAGGACCGAGGTGTACGCCGAGACGAAGCGCTCGTCGTCCACCAGCTCACCGAAGAGGTCCCGGTTCTCGATGAACGCCGTGGGGTTGTCGCGCTGGCGCAGGGCAAGGGCGTGGAGGTCGTCGCGCAGGCGGTCGACGATCTCGATGGGCTCGCCCTGCTCGTCGACGCCCTCGTCGTAACGGGCCCAGGAGGCGACGACCGCGGTCGACAGCAGGATCTCCCCGCCGGTGGCCAGGTTCTGCCGGATGACCGGAAGCAGCCACTTCGGGATGCGGTCGGAGCTCTCCGCGCAGAGCCGGGCGACCGTGTCCTTGACCTGGGCGTTGGAGAAGCGCTCGATGAGCTTGTGCTGGTATTCCTTGAGGTCGATGCCGGGGACCGGTTCCAGGGTCGGCTCGGCCTCGCGTTCCATGTAGGTCAGCAGGAACTTCGCGAAGACCGGATCGCGGGCCACGTCGTGCACCAGGCGATAGCCGGCGAGATGGCCGAAGTAGCAGAGCGCCTGATGCGCCGCGTTGAGCAGGCGCAGCTTCATCAACTCGTACGGCTCGACGTCGGGCACCATCTGCACGCCGACCTCCTCCCAGGCCGGGCGGCCGTCGGAGAAACTGTCCTCGAGCGCCCACTGGGTGAACGGCTCGCAGACCACCGGCCAGCCGTCGTCGACCCCGAAGTGCTTGCGGACCTCGTCCCGGTCGTCGTCGGTGGTCACCGGCGTGATCCGGTCGACCATGCTGTTCGGGAAGCGGACGTGTTCCTCGACGTAGGCGCCCAGGCTGGGGTCGCGCAGCTTGGCGAAGGCGACGAAGCTGCGCCGGGCCGCGTCCCCGTTGCCCTGGATGTTGTCGCAGCTCATGATCGTGAAGGGCGGCAGCGCGCGTTCCCGGCGACGCTCGATCGCGGCGGTGATCAGGCCGAACACCGTTCTGGGCCGATTCGGCAGCGACAGGTCGTGCTGGATGTCCGTGTTGTCGGCCATGAAGTCGCCGGTGACCGCGTTGAAGTTGTAGCCGCCCTCGGTGACGGTCAGCGAAACGATCCTGATCTCGGGCGAGGTCATCTTCTCGATCACCGCACCGGGGTCCTCGGGCGCGAACAGGTACTCCTTGATCGAGCCGATCACCCGGGCGTCGTACGTGCCGTCGGGGTCCTTGATCACCAGGGTGTAGAGGCCGTCCTGCGCGTCGAGCACCTGCTGCATCCGCCGGTCGGCGGGCATCACCCCGACCCCGCAGATCGCCCAGTCGAGAGCCTTGCCCTCGGTCATCAGGCGATCCAGATACATCGCCTGGTGGGCGCGGTGGAAACCGCCCATCCCGAAGTGGACTATCCCGGTCCGCAACTTACCGCGGTCGTAGGTCGGGACGGGCAGGTCGGCGAGGAGCTGGGACACGGTCTCGGCGTTGAGGGGCAACATGGTGGCTCTTCCTCCGGCAGCGGATCGGGGATCTCCCACAGCATCGCATCGGATCGGCTAGGTCACCGAAATCCGCGCTGAAGGATCTCCTGTGAGTTCCTGGATCGCCGCGCCTAGTTCGGAAGGGGCGCCGGGCTGCGGGCCGGGGCCAGGCGGCCGAGCAGCGAACGGGCGGCCTCGATCACCAGCGCGCGGTCGTAAGTGATCGCGAAGTCGAAGCGGCGCGCGCTCTGCGGGCCGGTGTCGCCCAGATCGTGGGCGACCAGCGCGGCCGCACGGTGCGGGCCGACGACGATGACGTTCCACTCGCCGCGCAGCATGTCCTCGTCGCTGAGGCAGGCGCCGCGCACCCCCTCGGCGGGGGCGTCGGTCAGGCCGGTGCCGAGCGCCGCTACCAGCGGGCTGTTCTTGGCCATCCGGCTGAAACGGCGAGCGGTGGACGGCGTGAAGTGGCGCGCGTCCTGGAAGCAGGCGAGCAGCACCGAAGGTTCACCGCCGTCGGCCACCAGCGCCTCGATGTGGCGGCTCATCGGCATGAGCTGCGCCTTGGTCGCGCGGGTGACCGGTCGGCGCGTGCTGAGGATCCCGTACGGCGTGCGGTCGTCGCGAGTCGGCGGTGGGATGAACGGCAGCGTCGTGCTGACCGGCGGGCCGGCGGCCGGGAGCGGGGCAGGGTGGCCGTAGTGCCAGCCCTGGCCGATGGTGGCGCCCATCGTGCGGGCGATCGCCAGGTGCTCCTCGGTCTCGATCCCTTCGGCCAGCACGATCGCGCCGCTCGCCTCGGCGTACGCGGCCACCGCGGCCACCACCTTGGCGGTGTGCGGATCGCCCGGCGCGCGCAGCATCTGCATGTCGAGCTTGACGACGTCGGGGTGCACGAACGGCATGAGCGCGAGCGACATCGGGTCGGCGCCCACGTCGTCGAGCGCCGCGCCCCAGCCCGCCGAGCGGACCGCGGCCGCCGCGTCGAGCAGGCCGGACGGGTCGGCGGCGATGGCCCGCTCGGTCATCTCGGTGACGACCCGCAGCCGGTGGCGGGCGTGCTCGACGATCGGCAGCAGGTCGGGCGGGCAGATCGAGCGGGCGGCGGCCGGCTCCATGTTGACGAACCAGGTGAGGCCCGGGTCGAGGTCGGCGGCGAGCGCACCTTCGTACGCCCGGGCCCGGCAGATCCAGTCGAGCTCGTTCTCGCGACCGACCTGGCGGGCGGCGGCGAAGAGGGCGGCCGGCGACTCCCAGGGACTGCCGGCCGGGCCCCGGCTCAACGCCTCGTAGCCCAGCGTCCGCCCCGTGGAGATCTCCACGAGCGGTTGGAAGAGAGTGGTGACCGCGCGGCGGTCGAGCACGTCATGAATGTCCGGCACGCCAGAAATATCGGTCGCCGGAACACGTCCTTAATAAAAGGCTCGTATCGAAAATCCGTGTTAACGCTATTTACTGTTAACACTCTTTAACTTATGTTGGTCTATGCCGGGCTGGTCACCGAGCCCCCACTCGAGGCGTCCGGCAGCCCCCAAGGAGACCTTCATGAAACGTAGGTTCACCCTCCCCGCACTGACCGTCGCCGCGGTAGCGGCCTCCCTCCTCGTCGCGGTCTCCCCGGCCTCGGCGCACGGTTACATCTCCTCCCCGCCCAGCCGCCAGGCCAACTGTGCCAGCGGCGCCGTCGCCAACTGCGGCGACATCGTGTTCGAGCCCCAGAGCGTCGAAGCGCCGAAGGGCTCCACGCAGTGCAACGGCGGTGGCAGCCGGTTCGCCGTCCTCAACGACAACGGCCGCGCCTGGCCGGTCGCCTCGGTCGGCCAGACGGTCACGTTCAACTGGGTGCTCACGGCCCGGCACTCGACCGCCACGTGGGAGTACTTCATCGGCAACACGCTGCTCGCCTCGTTCAACGACGGTGGCGCGCAGCCCGGCGCCAGCAAATCGCACACGGTCAGCATGCGCGGCCTCAGCGGCCGCCAGACCGTGCTCGCCCGGTGGAACGTCGCCGACACGGCGATGGCGTTCTACGCCTGTGTCGACGTGAACATCGGCGGTGGCGGCACCACCCCGCCGCCCACCACCCCGCCCCCGACGACGCCGCCGCCCACCACGCCGCCCCCGACGACGCCGCCGCCCACCAGCGGCACGTGGCGTGCCGGAGCGTCGTACGCGGTCGGCAGCGTCGTCACCTACAACGGTCGTTCGTACACCTGCCGTCAGGCGCACACCGCCATCACCGGCTGGGAACCCCCGAACGTCCCGGCCCTGTGGGCCGCCAACTAGTCGCGGCCACCCTGGTCGCCCTGTTCCTGGTCTCCGGCTGCGGTGCGCGGCCGGAGACCACGGCGCCCGCCTTCAACGGGACCGACGTGATGTTCCTGCAGATGGCGCTGGAGCAGATCGACGAGGGTGACCAGGTGGCCGAACTGGCCGAGCAGCGGGCCGCCGACCCGCGCGTCCGGGCGATCGCGGCCGAGCTGCGCACTCAGTGGCGCGAGGAGTCCGGCACGATGGAACGCTGGCTCCTCGGCTGGCAGCAGCCCCTCGCAGCCGACCCGTCCTCGGGCGTGCACGCGGGCCACGGCGACCTGCACATGCTGCGGCCGTCCGACATCGGCGAGCTGCGCTCGGCCGACGCCGAAGCCTTCGACCGTACGGCGGTCAACCTGCTCCTCGGGCACCTCGGCAACTGTGTCGAGACCGCCCGGATGGAGTCGGCGGGCGGCGCCTACCCGCCGGCCCGGGCCCTGGGGGAGACCGTGACCACCCGCCGCCAGTCCCAGGTTCAGCGCCTGCTGACCCTGGCCGCCCGGCCCGCGGCGGCGCGGTAGCGGCAGGCGCGGGAGAGCCCTGCCGAAGGTCCCTCTCCCGGCACGTTGAGCCGGGCGTCGCCGATCCGGGCAACGATGTCGAGGTGTCCGCCGGACCAAGCGTAGTAGGGCCAGCACTACCACGAAGTGGGGAGCTGGGGGCAATGATTGCATCGGTGATTGTCGACATGCTCGAGGTATGACGACGGATATCGGTACTGCGAACAGGACCAGACGTGCACTACGGGGTGCGGCGCTCGTGATGACCGCGACCGCCGTGCTG
>DASRYP010000442.1:0-2863 GCA_035687165.1 Actinoplanes sp.
CGGCCCGCTCGAGCTGGCCTTCCCCGCCGAGGCGACCCGGCTGGCCCCCCTGCGAACCACGCTGCGCACCTGGCTGGCCCGTTGCGGCGTCGACCCCACCACTGCGCAGAACGTGCTGGTCGCGGTGGGCGAGGCGTGCGCCAACGCCATCGAGCACGGCCACCGCCAGCTGCCCGGTGGCCTGATCCGCCTGCGGGCCGCCGCCACGGCGCACGACCTGCACCTGACCATCACCGACAGCGGCCGTTGGAAGACCCCGCAGCCCGCGGCCAACCCGCACCGGGGACGCGGGCTCACCCTGATGAGGGCACTCATGACCGAGGTGACCATCACGACCGGCTCCGCCGGGACCGTCGTCGGCCTGCAAGCGAGGATCCCCCGATGAGCACTCCGCTGACCCTCACCACGGGCCGCCGCCCGGACGGCGCCGTCGTGCTCGCCGCGGCCGGCGAGATCGACATGAGCAACGCGGCCACCTTCGCCGCCGCCCTGACCGGCGCCGACGACCAGGCCGACGGGGCCGGCTTCGTCGTCGACCTGACCGCCGTCGACTACCTCGACAGCGCGGGCCTGGCCGCGATCTTCCCCCACGTCGGCAACCTGCGCCTGGTCGCCAACCGGCTGCTGGTCGCGGTCCTGACGATCGCCGGCCTGGACGACATCACCACGGTCACCGAAGAGGGCTTTTGAGGGGTCGGTCGGACAAGATCTGATGCCGGCCGCGAGTTATGCGCTGGTTGAGGGGATTTGCCGGGCAGCGGCTCTTGACAGGACAGGGTCAAATAGACAGTGCTCGTTTCCGTACTGGCGCTGGTGGTGGTTCGGTGAGTTCCTGGTTCCGCAGACACGATCACAACCTTTTCTTCAATGTGTTCGCGTTGCTGGTCTGCGGGCTGGTCGCCGGCGTCGTCGTGGCGGCGGCGGCCTTTCCGGTCCTCGCGATCTCCGGGCTGTCGGCCAAGGCCGGCAACCAGGCGTTCGCCGGGCTGCCGAGCGAGCTCAAGAAGTTCAGTTCGCCGCAGATCAGCCGGGTCTACGCGTCGGACAACAGGACGCAGATCGCGCAGTTCTACGACGAGTTTCGCAGCGATGTGCAGCTCAAGGAGATGTCGAAGCACATCATCGACGCGATGGTGGCCGCCGAGGACCGGGAGTTCTACCGGCACAACGGGGTCGACCTCAAGGGCGTCGCGCGGGCCGTGGTCAACAACAGCGGCAAGTCCGAGTCCAAACAGGGCGCGTCGACGATCACCATGCAGTGGGTGCGCATGTCGCTGGCCTACTCGGCGACCAGCCCGCAGGAGGTCGTCGAGGCCACTGAGGACACGAACAAGCGGAAGATCACCGAGATCAAGTACGCGATGACCGTCGAGCGGGAGCTCACCAAGGACCAGATCATCGAGCGCTATCTGAACATGGCGCCGTTCGGCAAGCAGACCTACGGGATCTTCGCCGCCAGCAAGGTCTACTTCAACAAGCGGCCCAAGGATCTGACGATCGGGCAGGCCGCGATGCTGGCCGCCATCGTCCGGGCGCCGTCGTTCTACGACCCCACGACCAAGAGCGGGTACGACGAGATCCGCCAGCGCCGCAACGCGTACGTGATCCCGGGCATGGTCGAGTCGGGGGCGATCACGCCGGCGCAGGCCGAGGCGGCCAAGAAGGAGGCGCTCCCGCGCACGGTCGCCGCGGTCGGCAACGGCTGCGTCCCGGTGGCCAACAACAGCTGGGGCTTCTTCTGCGACTACTTCTACCGGTGGTGGATGGAGCGGCCCGAGTTCGGCGCGACGACGTACGACCGGGATCGCCGGCTCAAGAGCGGTGGTTACCGCATCACCACCACGATCGACCTCAAGGCGACCACGCAGGCCCGGGGACGCGTCGCCGACCTGATCAAGGAGAAGAACAAGAACGCGCTGCTGCTCGCGGCGGTCGAGCCGCGCACCGGCAAGGTGAAGCTGCTCGTCACGAACCGGAAGTACAAGCTCGACAACGCCGGCAACCCGCTCTCGGCCGACCCGGCCAAGCGGCGCCAGAAAGTCAGATCCACCTACCCGAACACGGTCAACCCGCTGCTCAGCGGGGGCGGCGACATCACCGGTTACCAGGCCGGATCGGTCATGAAGATCTTCACGCTGATCGCCGCGCTGGAAAAGGGCTACCCGCTGCACTACACGATCAAGGCGGAGAAGTTCTACAAGTCGCGCTACATCATCGAGCGCAGCAACGACTCGGCCTGCCCGGGCACCCATTTCTGGTGCCCGCAGAACTCCGGCGGCGGCGGTGCGGGCGTCTACAACATGTGGACCGGTTTCGGCCGCTCGATCAACACGTACTTCGTGCCGCTGGAGGAACGCGTCGGCGCCGAGAACGTGGTCGACGTCGCGAAGCGCTTCGGCATCCGGTTCCGCGATCCCGCGGACGCCAAGCTGGCCGCGCCCGGAAATTCGCACCAGTGGGGTGCCTTCACGCTCGGCGTCTCCGCGACCACCCCGCTCGACATGGCCAACGCGTACGCCACCCTGGCCGCCGACGGCATGTACTGCCAGCCGACCCCGATCGAGCAGATCACCACCCGCTCCGGCGAGAAGCTCGACATCGGCAAGCCGCACTGCGTGCGCGCGACCAGCGTCGATGTCGCCCGCGCGGCCCTCGACGCGGCCCGCTGCCCGGTCGGCGACTCGGCCCGGCTCGGCGGCTGCGGCGGCGCGACCGCCCCGCAGACCCGCGGCGTCGTCGACCGTCCGGTCTTCGGCAAGACCGGCACCACCGACCGCGACCGCACGGCGTCGCTGATTGCCGGCACCACCGCGCTGGTCGTCGCCGGCTACCTGGTCAACCCCGACTACCAGGCGCACAAGGA
>DASRYP010000443.1:0-4354 GCA_035687165.1 Actinoplanes sp.
GCCTCGGCCACCTCCATCGTCGACGGCCGCTGCAGCGCCCGGCCGTCCGCGGTCACCACCAGCGGGATCGACTCCGGGCCGGCACCGGCCGCCTCCAGCAGCCGGCGGCCCTCCGGGTCGTCGGCCGCATACCAGCGGTAGGGCACCAGGTTGCGGGCCAGGAAGTCGCGGATCTGGTACGAGGGCTCGCTCCAGCGGTGGCCGACGACCCGGATGTCCTCCATCTCGCGGTCGCCGGTCGCCAGCCACGCGTCGAGCAGCGCGTCGATCACCGGGTAGAGCTTCTCCTCCGGCGGGTCCCAGGGCTTGAGCAGGTAGTGGTCGACGTCGACCACGTTGATCGCCTGGATGGCGGCGTCGGTGTCGGCATAGGCCGTCAGCAGCGCGCGCCGGGCGTTCGGGAACAGGTCCATCGCCTGCTCCAGGAACTCGATGCCGTTGACCTGCGGCATCCGGTAGTCGGCGAGGATGACGGCGACCCGGCCGCCGCGCAGCTTGAGCTCCTTGAGCGCGTCGAGGGCCTCGCCGGGCGCGGAGGCGCGCAGGATGCGGTACTGGTCGCCGTAGCGGCGGCGCAGGTCGCGGGCGATCGCGCGGGAGACCGCGGGATCGTCGTCGACGGTCAGGATCGCGGGATGGCCCATCTCAGATACCTCAGCTATCGGCGGTCGGCGTGGCCAGCAGGTCGGAGCTGTCGGGAGTCGGGGTGGCCAGCAGGTCGGCGAACTCGGGGTGGCGTTCCAGGTAGCCGTGGACGAACGGGCAGGAGACCAGGACGGGGGTGGCCCGGTTGCGGGCATCCGCCAGCGCGGCCGCGGCGAGCCGGCCGGCCAGGCCCCGGCCCGAGAACGACTGCTCGACCTCGGTGTGCAGCAGCTCGACCTCGCCGCCGTGCCGCCGGTAGTGCAGGACACCGGCCACCTCGCCGCCGATCAGCAGCTCGTAGCGCTGCCGCTCGAAGGCGTCGACCACCACGGCGTCGGCCGAGTCGGGCACGCCGACCTGGGCGCTGCCCTCGACCCGGAGTTTGCGGCGGGCCCGCTCGTAGAAGCTGGTGCCGCCGAGCCGGATCACCTGGGCGGCCGACGGGATCGGTGCGACGCACAGCCGGTCGTCAGGCCCGGCGTAGCCCTCGATGATGCCGTCCACCTCGACGGCGAGCCGGCCGCTGGTGGGCAGCACGTCCAGGTCGAGCCGCTCCTGCAGGGCCAGCATCAGCGGACGGTTGAACGAGGAGTGCGCCGCGGCGGCGGTGACGATGAGGCCCTCGACGTTCGGCGAGACGATCGGGCCGCCGGCCGAGAAGCTGTACGCCGTCGAGCCGGTCGGGGTGGCCACGATGACCGCGTCGGCGGCGTAGTTCACGAAGTTCTTGCCCTCGACCGTGATGCCGATGGCGGCCAGCCCGTCACCGGGCACGCGCACCATCGCGATGTCGTTGAAGGCCGAGACCTCTTTGCCGTCCGGCAGTTCGGTGCGCAGCGCCATGCGCGACTCGATCGTGAACTTGTGGTCGTCGATCGCGCTGAGCGCGGCCGGCAGCTCGGGCAGGTCGACCTCGGCCAGGAAGCCCAGCCGGCCCACGTTGACCCCGAGCACCGGGGTCTTGCGGCCCTCGACCAGCCGCATGGTGCGCAGCATCGTGCCGTCGCCGCCCAGGCTGACCACCAGGCCCGCCCGGTCGGCCATCTCCTCGGGGGTGACCGCCACCGCGTCGCAGTCGATGCGGTCGATCTCGTCGTGCAGGCCGAGGACGGTGACGTCGCGGCGGAAGGCCCATTTCACGATCGCGTCGATGGCCGAACCACAGTCGCGTCTCGGGTGCAGCACCAAGCCGACGACCTTGACCATGCCCATGCCGCCCACACTCCTCCGGTTCAGGAACACAGCCTTGCACGGCGGGCGCCGGATCGGCGAGGGCAGGCGACGGAGCACACGTGGTTCATTCGGACAGGTTTCCTCCTGTTTCTCGACACCGCAGTGGCGCCACGGCTGATCCCGTGTTGACGGTCCTGGGCGCTTCCCCGCGGCCGGGACTACCGTCGGATCATGCGCTACCGCCAACTCGGAAATTCGGACCTGCGGGTCTCGGAGATCTCGCTCGGATCCTGGCTCACCTACTCCGGCGGCATCGAGGAGGAGCTGACCCGAGCCTGTACGGAGGCCGCGTTCGACGTCGGCATCAACTTCTTCGACACCGCGAACGTCTATGGCCGGGGAGCCGCCGAGACCGCCTGGGGCGACATCCTCGCCGAGCACCCGCGCGACTCGTACATTCTGGCCACGAAGGTGTGGGGCAGCATGTCCGACACCGACCGGGGCCTGTCGGCGGCCCAGATCGCCAAGCAGATCGACGCCTCCCTGACCCGCCTGCGCACCGACCACGTCGACCTCTACCAGGCCCACCGCTTCGACACGACGGTCCCGATCGAGGAGACCATCGAGGCCCTGCAAAAAGTCGTGGCCCAGGGAAAGGCCCGCTACCTGGGCTTCAGCGAGTGGACGCCGGAACAGATCCGGGCGGCCATCGAGATCGCCGGGCCCGGCCTGTTCGTATCGTCCCAGCCGCAGTACTCGATGCTCTGGCAGGCACCCGAGGTCGTCGTCTTCGACTTCTGCGCGTCCAACGGCATCTCCCAGGTCGTCTGGTCGCCGCTGGCCCAGGGCGTGCTGACCGGCAAGTACCAGCCCGGCGAGCCGCTGCCGCCCGACTCGCGCTTCGCCAGCGATCAGATGAACGTCTCCCAGGCCCTGGTCTTCAACGACGACAACCTGGAGGCCGTGCAGCGCCTGGTCCCGATCGCCGCCGAGCTCGGCGTGAGCCTCGCGGCCTTGGCCCTGGCCTGGGTGCTGCGCCGCAGCGAGGTCGCCTCGGCCATCACCGGCGCTTCCCGCCCCGAGCAAGTGATCTCGAACGCGGCCGCGTCGGGCGTCACCCTGACCGACGAGGTCGTCGCGCAGATCGACCGGGCCCTGGGCGACGCCCCGGTCAGGACCCCGACCCTGGCCCCGTTCGCGGTGGAGGGTGTCCTGCGTCGTTGAACGCCCCGAGGACCGGACGCAGGTATGTCGTGAGCCAGTCCACGGTCTCGCGCAGGTAGTCGGACCGTGACGAGCGGTGCAGCAGCTCGTGCCCCTCGCCCGGGAAGAGCAGGTAGCGGTGCGGCACCCCGCGCGCGGCCAGCGCCGCCACGACCTGCTCCGCCTCGATCACCGGCACGTTGCTGTCGTTCTCGCCGTGCACGACCATCAGCGGCGTCCGCAGCCGGTCGATCCGGGTGATCGGCGAGAGGTCGGCCAGCAGCTCGTGGTCGGCCACCGGGTCGCCGTACTTGGCGACCGCGGCCGCGGCGATCCACGGCTCGGTGTGCTCGTAGAAGGTCGCGAAGTTGGACATGCCGCAGACGTCGATGCCGACCGCGAAGAGGTCGGGGAAGGCGGTCAGCGCGGCGAGCGTGAGGTAGCCGCCGTAGGAGCGACCCATGATCCCCAGGTTCCCGGGGTCAGCCACGCCCGCCGAGACCAGGAACGACGCGCAGGACCGCACGTCCTCGATCGCCGCGTAGCGCAGCCCGAGGTTGTCGGCGTTGACGAAGCTGCGCCCGAAGCCGGAGGAGCCGCGGACATTGGGCGCGAAGACAGCGATGCCGCGGTCGGTCAGTGACTGGAACAGCGGCCCGTGCCCCGGCCGTTCCTGCGCCTCGGGGCCGCCGTGGAACCAGAGCACGGTCGGGTGCGGTCCGGGGCCCGACGGCTGGAACAGCCAGCCGGTCAGCGTCAGCCCGTCGTGCGCGGCGAACATCTCCAGCGTGGGCCGCACCGCGTTCGGCGCCGCCGGGTCGGCCGAGACCGGCACGACGCCGGCCGCCGAGAAGACCCAGACGCCGTGCGGCTGACCCGGGCCCTCGGCCGTGAAGGCCAGCGTAGAGCCGTCGAAACTCCAGGTCGGGCCGCTGATCACCGAGCCCGGCAGCGGGCTGACCGAGCGCCGTCCGCCCGAGTCGAGGTCGATCAGCGACAACTCGGACAGGCCACCCCGCACGTTCCAGAGCACCGCGGCCGTACGCCCGTCCGCCGTGATGGTGAACGACTCGACCTCGTCGGTGTCGGACGCGGCGAGAAGGTCCACGGCGCCCTTGGCGACCCGGATCAGGACCGGCAGCTCACCGGCCTCGCTGCGCGCGTACACGGTCTCGCCGTCCGGCCCGAAGACCGCCTGCTCGCCCGAGGTGACGAACTCGTCGACGCCGGTGAGCAGGTCGCGTACCACGATGTGCCGGTCGCCGCGCGGGCCGAACCGCAGCAGCGCGCGGTCCCGGGCCGGTGAGACGTCCAGGAGCGAGACGAGCTCGCC
>DASRYP010000444.1:0-7739 GCA_035687165.1 Actinoplanes sp.
TCCTCCCGGCCGAGCCCCGCATCGCCACCAGCGTTCGGGAGATCCTGACGCAAGGCCCGCGCTCGTGACTCCACCCAACGGCCGGCTGTGGGTCAACCCGGAGGGAGTCAGCGCGGTCGGCGACTCGTACCTGGACCACGCCGCCCTCTACGAGCAGCACATGCGCCGCATCGAGAGCCTGCGTGCCCGGTACGCCGACGCGTGGGGGGACGACGAGATGGGCAAGGAGTTCTCCAAGAAGTTCGTCGCCGGTCTCAACGACCTGGAAGACCTCCTCGGCGGTGTCCGAGGGACGCTCGACTACACGGCGACGGCGCTGCGCACCGCGGGAACGTCCTATCGGGAGGCCGACGACACCGCCCTCGAGCTGGCTCACGGCCTGGCGGCGTCGACCGCGGACACGCCCGCAACCCCGGCCGGGCGGGTCACGACCGACCCGCCGGCCTGACCGGCCCGAAGCCCGTACATGCCCGACTTTCACATTCCCAACGACCCCGAGTGGCAATGGGTCTACGACCTCATCCTCTACGGCGTCGGCGAAGAGTTCCCCAAGGCTGATCCCACGGCCCTTCGGGCGATGGGCGACGAGCTGTACGCCTTCACGACGACCCTGATCAGCGGGCTCGCATCGACCTCCAACGCCGGCAGCGCCCTGCGCGGCAGCCTGGAGGGCGAGACGGCCGACGCCTTCGCCATCTTCCAGCGCGGCATCACCCAGAACGTCCCCGCCGGAGGTGGCATCTCGAACCTCCTCGGAGGTTCGGCCTACCAGTTCGCCCTCGAGTCCGAGGCCAGCCAATACGCGGTTGTCATCGCCGCGTTCACCATGGTCGTCGAGATCGCCATCGCCCTCATGTCGGGCTTCGGCGCGGGCGCCGTCCCGGCACTCATCAAGTTCGGTCAGGAACTAGTCAAGACGCTGATCGACCAGCTTCGAGCCCGGCTGCGCCAAGGCCTCATGCACCTGGCCTGGGAGGGTTTCGAGGAAGGGCTCGAGGAGCTCTGGCAGAGCGCGGCCGTCCAGGTCACCCAGATGCTCGAGGGCAACCGCAAGACCCTCGACCTGAAGGACCTCGGTCTGTCCTTCGCGGGCGGCATGTTCATCGGCGGCGGGGTCAGCGGCGTCCACGCGATCGGCGGGAAACTGTTCCCGAAATTCGGCAAGAACATCTATTTCAAGGAAGGCCTGGGCGCCTGGAGCGAGACGGGCTTCGAGGGCCTGTTCACGTTCATGCTCGGCGGCGGCTTCAACCCGTGGGCAACCCTATCGTCCTCGGTGATCGGCGGCATGTCGCACCATTGGGCGGTCGAGATCGGCGGTTCGTACGGCCCGCAGAAGATCCCGAACGGCCTCCCGCATGCGCCGTCGACGAAGCCGCCGTCCGCAGGACCCGCAAGCGGCTCCCCCACGTCGGACTTGAGCGCGCCGGAGTCGGCGCCCACGCCGACGGGCTCGAACACCCCGGGATCAGCCCGGCCAGCGGACGGCGGGAACGCCGGATCGGGAGGCCCTGGACCGGATGGGTTCGGCATTCCGGTCGTCGATGCTCCAGCGAGCACGCCCCCGCAGACTTTCCCACCGGTCACGACAGGTTCCGCTCCCCCGACCTCCACACCGACGACGGGCGGGTCGACACCCCCGGCCACCACACCCACTACCAGCGGATCGGTTCCCGGAAGCACCGCGCCCACAACCGGCGAATCCGCACCGCCGACAAGCAGCCCAGCAACCAGCGGATCGGCGCTCCCGGCCACCACCCCCACGACAGACCAAGCCGTTCCCGGAAGCACCGCACCTGCGACCAGCGGACCACCAGTCAGCGCACCGACAACTGGAGTCAGCGAAGCGAGCCCTGGCAGCAGTGTGCCGGCACCTCCCGCGCCGAACAGCGTCCCCGACGCCGGACCTGACGTGCCTACCGAAGTGGGAAACCGTCCGCTCGCCGAGTCCGGCACGGCCGCCTTTGTATCCTCCACGGCTACCAACTCCACGGCGGAACCAGTCAGCACAAGCGGTCCAACCTCAACGGTCGGCGAGGGCTTGCCCGGGTTCGAGACCCCAACCTCATCCCCGGCGACCACCACTTCCCTGGTCCCTGTTGTGGCCACTCCCGAGGTCGCAACGCCGACATCATCGAGCTCCAGCAATTCGGGTGGCACCACCGCCACGGCGAGCATCCCGGCGGCTCCCAGCACCACGACTGGTTTCCTGGCCACCGACACGTCGGCCGCCGGCTCCGATACCGGTGGGAACGCACCCAGCCACGCAGGCAACGACGATCGGCCCGCGCCGGCCACTGCACCGCCGCCGAGTACCGTCACGGCCGCGTCGACCGTCCAACCGGCCGGCTTGGCCGGTCTGAACGGCACCGGGAGTAACTCCCTCGGGTCCGCCCCGCTACCGCAAACCGGCACACCGGCCGGCCCCGTCGGACTTACCTCGACCACGGGCGTCGCCGCCAACGCACCGGCCCCCAGCCCGGCTCCAACCAGCACGATGTCAACCAGCACAGGATCGACCAGCACGGCGGGCGGGAGTAACGGCGAGACCAGCAAGACGGGCCGGGCGGACCGCAAACCCGCGAGCCGAGCGCGACCGCCCGAGCATCTCGCTCTCGCGACAGACCTACCCACGTCATCGGCAGCGTCGCCGTCAGTCCCCACGCTGCCGACAGAGGGCGGCTTGCCGGGTCTGGTGTCCGCGGTGGTGCCGGTGGCCACACCCTCCCCAGACCGGATCACCGCCGACGGTCGGGTGGGCGCCACCCACGGAACCCTCCGCGAACCCCGCCTCACCGAAGACACCGATCGCGAGGCCTCGACATCGGTTCACGCATTCCCGCCCACCTCGGAGATCGATGACGCCGCCGCCGGCGAGGTGGTCTTCGACGCGGGCGGCATAGTCCTCGACCTCCCGGATCCCATCCCGGAGCCTGGCGTGACCCGCCCGGTGCAGCCGGCGACACCACCTTCGCCGGGCCCACCCAAGACCGACGACGGTGTGGCGAGGTCACTGTCCGCCGTCGTGCCCGCATCGGTGTCGGCGTCGACCGCCGAGACCACCACCGTGGGTGACCCGGTCGACGTCGCCACCGGCCGCGTGATCTGCACCGAGACCGATGCCCGGCTCCCCGGACTCACCCTGGAACGGACACATCGCTCCGACTACCGCTGGGGCCGCTGCTTCGGGCCGGGCTGGGCATCCACCCTGGATCAGAGGGTGGTCAGCGATGCGCGGCACGCCCGGTTCCTGGCCGCGGACGGGTCCGTTCTGGTGTACCCGATGCCCGCCGAAGGGGTGACGGTCCTGCCCGTACTCGGCCGCCCGGCCGGGCTGCGCCGCCTCGTCGGCGGTGGCTGGTTGCTGACCGAAGGCGACCGCGAGTTGTTGTTCGGACCCGCCGACGGCGACGGGACGGCTCTGCTGAGCGACATCGTGGCCGGCCACGTGCACTGGCGGATCGAGCGAACCGCCGACCGGACCCCCGCCACCCTGGTCTCCTCCCTCGGAAGCAGGGTGATCCTGAACTCCGCCGACGGCCTGGTGACCGGTGTCCGCTTCGCGCCGGCCGCGCCCGGCGACACCGGGACCGAGCTGGCCGGATTCGGCTACGACGAACACCGGAACCTGGTCGAGGTGCGCAACTCCGCCGGGGAGTCGCTGCGCCTGCGCTATGACCAGGCGGGGCGCATCGTGCGGTGGGACGACCGCAACCGGGAGTGGTACACGTACGCCTACGACGAGGCGGGACGCTGCGTCGCCGCCGATGGGCGGGACGGCTATCTGCGCTGCTCGTTCCAGTACCTCGACGGCGTCACGATCGTGATCGACTCGCTGGGCGGCCTCCACCGCTACGAGCTCAACGACCGGCTCCAGGTCGTCGCGGTCACCGACCCCCTCGGCGGCGTCACACGGATGGAGCAGGACGTCGCGAACCGGCCGATCTCGGTGACCGACCCGCTCGGAAGGACCACCCGGTTCACGTACACCGAGACGGGACGCCCGGACGGGATGATCCGCCCGGACGGCAGCCGGGCCGCGGCACCCCGGGACGGTGTGGCCGGAAGCCGGCCGAACGGCGTACCGGAGACAGATTTTGATCTTGACGGTCTGGGGCGTCTCAGGTCGGTGCGGTTCCCCGACGGGACCGCTACGGAGTTCGGCTGGGCCACGCGGGGCGACGTCGCCTGGCGCGTCTCCCCCGACGGCTCCCGGCAGGAATGGCATTTCGACGGCGAGGGGAACATGGTGGAGAGAATCGACGCCGCAGGCCGGGCGGTGCGGATCGAGTACGGGCCATTCAACCTGCCGGTGGCGCAGGTCGACGAGGCGGGCAACCGCACCGAGTTCGGCTACGACACGGAGCTGCGGCTGACGACGGTGACGAACCCGGCCGGACAGGTGTGGAGCTATCGGTACGACCCGGCCGGCCATCCGGTGGAGGAGACCGACTTCGACGGTCGTACCCACCGCTACACCCGGGACGCGGCCGGGCAGTTGATCGCACACACCGACCCGGCCGGCGAGACCACGCACTATGCCTACGACACGCGTGGCCGGGTGAGCGAGCGCCGCCTCGGCACCACGGTGACCCGGCTGGAGTACGACGCGAACGACAACATCGCCGCGGTACTCAGTCCGGACGCGGAGGTCCGGTTCGAGCGCGACGAACAGGGCCGGATCGTCGCCGAGACGATCAACGGACGCACGGTACGCACCTCGTACCACCCCGTGCTGGGGGTGGTCGAGGCACGTACGACGCCGTCGGGCCGGGGCAGCCGGTGGAGATTCGACGCGCGGGGCCGGCCGGAGAGCCTACTGGCCGGGACCCACCTGGTACGTTTCCGGCATGACGCGGCCGGGCGGGAAATCAGCCGGACGATCGACGACGTGGACGCTCTCCGGCAGGCCTTCGACGCCGCGGGGCGCCTGACGACGCAGCGCATCGCCGCCACCGCCGAGATCGGCTACTCGTACGACGCGACGGATCGGGTGACGGCGATTGCCGACTCACTCGACGGTCAGCGCTCGTTCGCGGCCGACGCGACCGGCCGGATCCACGCGGTGATCGCGGACGGCGAGCAGCGCGAGCGGTACGACTACGACGAGGCCGGCAACCTGGTCGGCGCGGGTGGCGGACGCTGGGAGTTCGACGGCACGATGCTGGTGCGGTCGGACGACGCCGAGTTCCGCTACGACGAGAAGGGCCGCCTGGTCACCCGGATCGACGCCACCGGCGCGTGGCGCTTCACCTGGGACGCCGAGGACCGGATGGTGCTGGCGGTCACGCCGGGCAACGATCGCTGGCGGTACCACTACGACGGTTTCGGCCGCCGGATCGCCAAGCAGCGTCTCGCCGACGACGACACGGTGCTGGAGGAGGTTACCTTCGCCTGGTCCGGTGATCTGCTGGTGGAGCAGAGCCACCGCGGCGGCTACGGCAGTTCGACGACGACCTGGGACTACCGTCCGGACGGGACGGCGCCGGTGACGCAGGCCGACGACGACGAGCTGCGTGCGCTCGTCACCGACCTGATCGGCACGCCCACCCACCTCGTCGGGGCCGACGGGTCGCTGCGCTGGTGGCGCACCGATCTGTGGGGCCGCGGCGCGGTGCCGGCCGGCACTCCGCTGCGCTTTCCGGGGCAGTACTTCGACGCCGAGACCGGCCTGCACTACAACCGGTTCCGGTTCTACGATCCGGCAACGGCACGATACCTCAGCCCGGACCCGCTCGGCCTGGCCGGCGGGCCGAACCCCACGGCCTACGTGCCCGATCCGCTGACGGCGGCGGACCCGCTCGGTCTGGCCTTCTGCAAGCGGCCGCAACCGTCGCTGACGCCACCCGCCACCGGGGTGAGCAACCCGGCGGTACCCACCTACGCCGCGACCGGCGATCCCACGCTTCTGCAGGCGGCGCCGCCGTCGCCGGGACCGCTCTACGCGATGCCCGATGCGGACGGAGTTCTGCAGGACGCGGTTCGCGGGACACCATTGCCCGTGCCAGGCCACACCGCCGCCGACCGGGTGACCGAACTGGCGGGCTTGTGGAACGATGTCGTCGGGCCGGCCACGACGGATCATCTGAGGGAAACGGACTCCGAGCAGGGGCTGACCCATCAGCACATCCGCGAGCGGATGCTCGAGCTCACCGGGCATTCGCCGCACCGGGGCGCCGTCCCGTCGGATGGTGCCACGGAGACGACCGAAAACCGGCCGGCCCCGACGGTGGCCGGCCCCGCGGCGCGCTATCCATGGCTGACGTCGGTGAACCCCTACCGTGATGCCGGCGGCGAGTTCGAGACGAACTGCGTGATGGCCGCGATCGCCACGGACATGTCCTTGCGCGACGGTGAGGGCTACCAGGCGCCGCCGTCCGGTTTGTCTCCACGGCAGCACCTGGCCAACTTCGCGGACCGCCCGCTGGCACCGGTCCCGAACGTGGCCAGGGTCACTGAGCTGATGGAGGCCGCCGGGGCGGGCGCCCGGGCGATGCTCGTCATCGGACAGCCCGTCGGACATGTGATCAACGTCGTCCACGACGATCACGGCGTGGTCTACCTGGACGGCCAGAACGGCCTCGTGGTCGACCCGGCCACGATCGACGACCAGCACCTGGCGCTGTTGCCGACCACCGAAGGAATCATCGACGACCACGCGGTCGCCGGCGTGGACCACGTGCACGATGGTCTACTCGGAGCGCCGCTTCCCCGTCGCCGCGACCGGGACACCCGCACCCACCGGCAGATCGATCGGCAACAAACATTCGCTTACCGGCGCTTCGGCGATCCACTCACGCCGTTCCAGGAACGCCTGGCGGCCATCGGCGACGACATAATCGACGGCACCAAGGCGACGCTGCCGAAGGGCGCCGCCAACCAGATCAGAGACATCCAGAGCAGCGACGTCAACAACTTCGGCCGGTTGCAAACACTGCGCGCAAGCATCACCCGGACCAACGACATGCGGCTGAACCTAGGCGCCACCGCCGCGGCCGCGGCCGCCATGCAGGTCGGCAACTGTGGTGAGAACGCAGCGATCGCCTTTCATCTCGCCAACACCATGTACGCCAGCCGACTTCCGGCCAACGTGCAGATCGGGCACGTCACCCTCGATGTCGACCACGCGTTCATCGTGCTGGGCATACCCGGTCGGTGGGAGACCATCGTCGCGGTCGACCCATGGCAACAGAACGTACGCACGGTCCCGGTGACGGAGTTCAACTTCAGCCTCGGCGCCAACGATGGCAGAGTGCAATGGTTCGTGCCCGACGGCCACGACTACGCGGCAGATGCGGTCGCCCGTAGCCTGGTCAACACGCACTGGATCGAGGAATTCAAGCGAAACGAGGCACACCAGCGCAGAGAGGTTCCCACCGCCGCGGAGCTCGCCCGCGTCCCGGGTATGTACGACGACGCGTTCCCGCCTTACACGCCGCGCTACTCGACCGCCCCGCCTCCGCCGTTCATCGCACCCACGGCACCACCGGCGGGTACGTACTACAGCCAGCCGGTGGTGCCGATGGAGTTGGACTCGGCTCCGGCACCCATGCCGGCCTACGGATACGGACCAGCGGCGTTTCCCCCCGCCGGATACCCGTCTGCCCCCTCGTACGGACCTGCGTCCACGTATCCGTCCACGACCGGACCGGGACCGTCGACCGGATACTCGTCTGCCCCCTCGTACGGACCTGCGTCCACGTATCCGTCCACGTATCCGTCCACGACCGGACCGGGAC
>DASRYP010000445.1:0-4326 GCA_035687165.1 Actinoplanes sp.
TGAAGGCGATCACCAGCGCCCGCCCGGCGTCCACCACCTGGGTCAGCACCCGCTGGTCCTGCTCCGAGATCACTTCGGCCGCGTCCAGCAGTACCACCGCGACCTCGGCCGCCTCTACCGCCCCGGCCGTACGCAGGGACGCGTAGTACTCCGTACCCGAAGCCTGATTCACTCTTTTGCGCAGGCCGGCGGTGTCGACGAACTGCCAGAGCTCGCCGTCCATCTCGACGAGGCTGTCCACCGGGTCGACGGTCGTGCCGGCTACGGAGTCGACGACTGCTCGTTCCTCGTTGGACACTCGGTTGAGCAGCGACGACTTCCCCACGTTGGGGCGGCCGACCAGGGCGACCCGGCGCGGGCCGCGCGGGCCGTCCTCGATGATCGGTGGCGGCGTAGGCAGGGCCGACAGGATGTCGTCGAGCAGGTCGCCGGAACCGCGGCCGTGCAGGGCGGAGATCGGGTGCGGCTCGCCCAGGCCCAGGGACCAGAGCGAGACGGCCTCGAGTTCCAGGTTCTGGTTGTCTGCTTTGTTGGCGACCAGGATGACCGGCTTGTGCGAGCGGCGCAGCATCTTCACCGCGGCCTCGTCCACGTCCGTGGGGCCGACTGACACGTCGACCACGAACACGACCACGTCCGCGGTCTGGACCGCGATCTCGGCCTGGTTGGCGATGGCCGCGGCGCGGTCCTTCGCGTCCGGTTCCCAGCCGCCGGTGTCGACGACGGTGAAGCGGCGTCCGTTCCATTGCGCGTCGTAGGGCACGCGGTCCCGGGTCACGCCGGGTACGTCTTCGACGACTGCCTGGCGGCGGCCGATGATGCGGTTCACTAGGGTGGATTTGCCAACATTGGGGCGGCCGACCACGGCCACTACGGGCGCCGGGCCGGCGTCCGGGTCCACGGACAGAAGGTCCGCGGGAACCTCACTCACGACGTCACCTTGCTATTCAGAAGATTCAGGAGGTACGCAACGACCTCATCGATGCCGATGCCGGTGGTGTCCACCTCGATGGCATCGTTGGCTTGGCGCAGCGGGTCGACCGCGCGGGAGGAGTCGAGCTTGTCACGCCGGGCCAGGTCGGCTTCGGTCGCGCTCACATCGACGGCGTTCTCGGCGCTGCGCCGTTGGGCGCGGGCGGCCGACGACGCGGTCAGGTAGACCTTGAGGTCGGCGTCGGGGGCGACGACCGAGGCGATGTCGCGGCCCTCGACGATGATGCGCGGGTGCGCGCCGATGATCGCCTGCTGCAGTGCCACCAGTTGCTTGCGGACGGCGGGCACGGCGGCGACCGTGGACACGGCCTGGGTGACCTCGGTGCCGCGGATGGGGGCGTCGACGTTCACGCCGTTGGCCGCGAGGTGCGGCGCGGTGGGGTCGGTGCCGATCGACAACTCGGTCTCGAGGGCGATCTTGGCGATCGCGTCGGGGTCGCTGAGGTCGACGCCGGCCTGCAGGACTGCCCAGGTCACGGCCCGGTACATCGCGCCGGTGTCGAGGTAGACGCCGTCGATCCGGGTGGCGAGCCGCCGGGACACGGTGGACTTGCCGGAACCGGACGGGCCGTCGACTGCGACCACGCACTTCTCCGGCCGTACTTCTTCCGCCACCGTTCCTCCTGAGTTTGCCCGACCGACCCTCCCATTGTGCCCGGCTCCCCGGACAGCAGCGAACTAGGGTATGTTACCGATCAGTAACCTCGAAGGGGCACCCTGAGCAGTGCACAGCGTACGTCGACCAGGCCGTCTCCGAATCCGACGTACGCAGCAGCGCGATCACCCACGCGGCCAAGGCCGGCGCCCCACCCTCGAAACGATACCGCCCGCACAACCCGGCAGCCGGCGGCAGGACCAGCGCGGCGGGGCTGGGAAACGAACGGACCGTCAGGAACGGCGCCGGCCCGGGGCGAGCGCCCCGGGCCGATCAGTGCAAGAACCGTCAGTCGCCGGCGGTCTTGAACAACGTTGCGATCTCTGCCGGGGACAGGTGGCGGAAACCGCCCGGGCGCAGGTCGCCGAGGCGCACCGGGCCGACCGCGGTGCGGATCAGGCGGGTGACCGGGTGGCCGACCTCTTCCAGCATGCGGCGCACGATGTGCTTGCGGCCCTCGTGCAGGACGAGCTCGATCTGGGCGGTCTTGCCCAGCGCGCCGACGAGCTTGAACGCGTCGGCCTTGGCCGGGCCGTCCTCGAGCTCGACGCCGGAGAGCAGCCGACGACCGACGTTGCGGGGCAGTGGGCCGTTGATCACCTCGACCAGGTAGGTCTTCTGGATCTCGTACCGGGGGTGGGTCAGTTTGTTGGTCAGCTCGCCGTCGTTGGTGATCAGCAGCAGGCCCTCGGAGTCGGCGTCGAGGCGGCCTACGTGGTGGAGCCGTTGCGAGAACTGGCCGAGGAAGTCGGCGAGTTCGGTGCGGCCCTTCTCGTCGTCAAGCGACGAGACGACACCGCGTGGCTTGTTCATCGCCAGGTAGACGAGCTTGGTATTGGTGATCACCCGCTGCCCGTCGACGAGGATTTCGGCGGTCGTCGGGTCGACCTTGTCGCCGAGCTTGGCGACCTTGCCGTTGACCGTGACGCGCCGCCGGAAGATCAGATCTTCGCAGGCACGCCTAGATCCAACACCGGCCGCCGCCAGGACTTTCTGGAGGCGTTCGGCGGTGTCAGCCTGTGGCATCGAGTACTTCTTCCACGTCGTCGGGCAGGAACGGGGCGAGCGGCGGCAACTGATCGACCGAATTGAGGCCGAGCTTCTCGAGGAAGAGCCCGGTCGTGCGATACAGGTGTGCCCCGGTTTCGCTCTCGGTGCCGCATTCCTCGATCAGGCCGCGAGTGACAAGCGTACGCATGACCCCGTCGCAGTTGACACCGCGGATGGCGCTTATCCGAGAACGGGTCACGGGCTGCTTGTACGCAACCACGGCCAGTGTTTCCAGCGCCGCCTGGGTCAGCCGCACGGACTGCCCGTCGAGCACGAACCGTTCCACGTACGCCGCGTATTCCGGCCGGGTGTAGAGACGCCAGCCACCCGCGGCCCGCCGCAGGTCGAACCCGTGTCCCGCCGCCGTGTACCGCGCCGACAGATTGTCGAGCATCAACGCGACCCGCTCGGTCGGCTGCTCCAATATCTGCGCGAGCTGCAGCTCGGCGACCGGCTCGTCGACCACCAGCATGATCGCCTCGAGCGCGCCGACGAACTCCTCGTCCTCGGTCAACCCCGGAAGATCAATTTCGTTCGTACGCGACGTCGTGTCCGAAACCGCAACATCAGGCTGGGCGACCCGACGGGTCTGACCCGGCACCGCTACCTCCGGCGCGACCGGAGCAGTGGCCACCGGCATCTCCCGGGCGGCGAAAGCGCGATCGTCCGGCAGGCTCGTCTCCTCCTGCCGCAGCGCATCGTCATCATCATCCGCGTCGCCGGCGCTCCTCTCCAGCTCCTCCTCGTCGACGTCGTCCTCGTCCTCGTCGACGTCGTCCTCGTCGACGTCCGCCCCGGGGTCCGGCGCCTCACCGGAGAACGGCAGGTCCATCTCCTCGCCGTCGCTCACGTCGTCGTCGGCCGCCTGGTCGAACACGTCCCCCGCGTCGTCCCCGTCGACCGGCAGCGGTGCATCCACCGGAATCCCCGGCTCATCCACGTCAGGCACCTCGATGGCGGCGTCCTCGATCGACTCGGGCAGCGGCAGCTCCGGCCCCACCGCGTCCTCGACCGACTCCTCCTCCGGCGAGTCGACCCCCTCGTCCACCCCCGTGGACTCGTCGTCCTCGGGTTCGAACTCCGGCGCCTCCGGATTGGGCCCCTCGAACGCCGAGTCAAAGTCGTCATCGTCGTCTGACAGGTTCGACTCGTCGGTCGTCTTGGTATCGGACGGCACCGCGAACGCCGGCCCGGAATCCGCCGGCCCCGCCTCCTCGCGCGCTTCCTCCTGCGCCCGACGCTCCCGCTCTTCGTCGAACCCACCCGCGCGAGCCTGAGCCTCGACACGGCCTCCCCGGCCGGCCTCGCCCCGCTCGTCCTGGTGAGCAGACTCGTCCCGGTGAGCCGAGTGGTCCGCCGACGCAGCATGGGCGGAGTCGTGCCCTGAAGCATCGCGAGCAGGATCATCGCCCGAGTCCAGGCCTGCCCGCGTCTCGTCCTCAGCCGCAGCCTGATAGGCCCGGTCGGGATCCCGCGGGGCGCGTTCCCACGGCGGCACCCAGGCGGCCGCCTGCGCCGCGAGTGATTCGGCCCGCTCGTCACTACTCACGATCGTTCCTCCGCGTCGTCGTCTTTCTCACCAAGATCATCAGGTTCGTCACCGTCACCCGGCACGTCACTGACATCCG
>DASRYP010000446.1:0-3652 GCA_035687165.1 Actinoplanes sp.
GCGTACGTGATGTGGGGTTTCTTCCCGATTTACTTCAAGCAACTCCTGCCCGCGTCGCCGCCCGAGATCCTCGCGCATCGGGTCATTTGGTCGGTCGTCTTCGTCACCCTGCTGCTCGCGTTCGTGCGGAACTGGCGCTTCCTCAAGCGCATCGCCCGCAGCCCGAAGCTCCTCGGCGGCAGCTCGCTCGCGGCGCTGCTGATTGCCGTGAACTGGGGCACCTACATCTACGGCGTCAACTCGTCGCGGGTCGTCGAGGCCGCGCTGGGCTACTTCATCACCCCGCTAGTTCTGGTGCTGCTCGGCGTTACCGTGCAGCGCGAACGATTGAGGGCTCTCCAGTGGGTCGCCGTCGGAGTCGGCACGCTGGCCGTCGCCGTGCTGACCGCCGACTACGGCCACCCGCCGTACATCGCCTTGATTCTCGCCGTCAGCTTCGGCACCTACAGCCTCGTCAAGAAGCGCATGTCGTTGCCACCGGCCGAGGGGCTCTTCGTCGAGTCGGCCGTGCTGGCGCTCCCCGCCCTGGCCTTCGTCGGCTGGCTGACCACGGCCGGCGACGCCAAGTTCGGGCACGTCTCGGCCGGTCACACCGCGCTCATGATCTTTTCGGGGCTGGCCACCGCGCTGCCGTTGCTGCTCTTCGCCTCCGCGGCCAACCGCGTGCCGATGGTCGGGATCGGCATCCTGCAGTACGTCGCACCGATCCTCCAGCTCGCCTGCGGGCTGCTGATCTATCACGAGCCGATGCCGCCGGCCCGGCTCGCCGGCTTCGCCCTCGTGTGGGTGGCGCTCCTCGTCTTCACGGTTGACGCCATTCGCCGTCGTCCCCGCCGGGGAGAGACAGCGGCCGGCCCGACGGCCGCCACCGTCGAACCGGCCGCCACCCTGCCACCCCGCTGACCCCGAATCAGAAGGTCACGGGACGTCGTAGGCGAGCAGCACCTTTCCGTCGTACTGCACCAGTTCCAGCCGGGACAGACTTCCCCGGCCGAAGTGGGTGACGCCGGGCATCGCGAATTCCGCGCCGGGCGTCGCTTGCCAGGAGCCGAGCTGTTCTTTCTGCTCGTCGGGGCCGTACGCCACCAGGCGGAACGTGTAGGGGCGGGTCGCCGAGCGGCTGTAGGAACAAACCAGGTCGACCTTCGTGCCGCCGGGGGTGCCGGTCAGCCGCACGGTGGCCGTGACGGGCGAGAAGCTCTGCACCGCGGTCATCGCGATCGCGGGACCGGCCGGTGGAGCTGCCGGTGCGGCGTTTCCTCGCGTCCAAGCGAAGACCCCGACGCCGATCAGTGCCACGAGAACCGCGGCCGCAGCCGAGCTCACCAGCCGTACCCGAACATTCTTGCTCTTATTGCGCCTTTTAGCATCCGGCGCCAAGGTGGCCCACTCGCTGGTCGCCCAGTCACGCAGCGAAGCGCCGGGATGGCTCTCGCCGCCCGTCAGCGTGGGGTCGAGGAGTTTCGCGAACTCCTTGGCGTCCAATCGCGACAGCACGTCGGGCAGGGCCGAGATGTCCGCGACCGCCTCGCGGCAGAACGAACACGTAGCCAGATGGCTCTCATACGCAGCCCGCTCCGTCGGCGACAAGGCGCCCAGCACATAGGCCCCGTCGTCGTGTTCGTGCTCGCAGTGCACCCCGTCACCACCCTCCGCCGATCTCCCACCTGCACCCTGTCTTACGGGCGACAGGAACAAGAGGTTCAACGGAGGCTTAGGTGCCCTCGTCAGGCGGTCACCGATTCCCCCGCCGACAGCGCCTCGGCCACATTTCGGGCGGCCGCGGTCAGCTTGGCCCGCACGACCCGCGCCGATGTGAGCATTTCGGCGGCGGGCAACGCGCACGCCAGCACCAACCGTCGTTCGATGTCGCGGTCGGCCAGGACCAACACCGAGGCGCAGGCCAGCCCCTGCCGGAACTGGCCCATCTCGAGCTGCATGCCGCGGCGCTCACCGGCGGCCAGGTCGGCCTCGAGCGCCTCGGGGGTGGTCAGCGTGGCCGGGGTGAACGACCGCATGCCGTAGTCGCGCAGGTAGCGCGCCCGCTGATCGGGAGTGAGCGTGGCCAGCAGGCCTTTGCCGAGCGCGGTGGCATGGCCGCCCTCGTCGAAGCCGGGCGACATGTCATCGATGAAGGGCGAACGGGCGCCCTCGGCCGACGCGGTCACCGCGATCCGGCCGCCGACGAAGCGACCGAGGTAGTGGCTGTAGCCGCTGTCGAGCGCCGCCCGCCGCAACGCCTCACCGACCGCGGGCGGCCCCCGGAAGGCCGAGACCAGCTCCCGGTATCGGTCCGCGATCTCCAGACCCACGATGTACGTGCCGTCCTCGCGGCGGATCACGTAACCCTCGTAGGCCAAGGTGCGCACCAGGTGATAGGTCGTCGCGACGGTCAACTCACACCGTCGCGCGATCTGTTTCACGGTGAGTCCGCGGGGTGCCCGACCGACTGATTCGAGCACGCGCAGAGCGCGTGAGACGCTCCGAATCAGGTCGGACGGCTCCGCCAGGGGGTCGCGCACAGCTACCTCCGACGCCAGGGACTTACACCATATGAATAATCTTCCTCCGAGGGAATGCCAAAAGCATGTGGATCACGATCGATTTACACGAGCCGTGTGGTCATTGGCACTGAGCGCGCTCAGCCACATCGGGTCCGGCCCTGTCTGACCACAGATGGCGAACCTCAAAATCCTTCCCCCGCCGAGCCTGCCCACCAGCGCCTGATGGGCATCGATCGGTGCGCTGACGACGATCTCGGTGCGCGTCCCCGCCTTCCTCGTGGCCGGCCCCGCCAGGCAAATCGGCCACAAGCTCGGCTTCTCCCCCACCGGGCTCGGTCTGGCGGACTGTGGCCGGTGGGACTGATCAAGATTCGCACCTCCGAAGTTCTGGGGTTCGGCCGGTCGAGAGCGCGCGTCCGTCCGGGCCGGTTCCGTGCATCGAGCGCCCGCAATTGCCAGATCCGGAATTTGATCTTGCGAGCAACACCCCTGGGGCGGTGCTTGTCGGACCCATGTGGCATCGTGAAAGCGTGGTGAGCACCGGTGACCTGACGCTGTCGTCGCTCGGCCTCGACATCGATCCCTCGGTCGATGCATCGGTGTCGGCGACGCTGGCCGCCGTGGAGGAAGCGCTGCGGCTCAACGTGGCCAGCGCCGACCCCCTGGTGGCCGAGGCTGCCCGCCATCTCGCCGACGCGGGAGGCAAGAGGTTCCGGCCGATGCTCGTGGCGCTCGGCGCCCAGTTCGGCGACCCGGGTGCGCCGGAGATCATCGCCGCGGCCAACGTGGTCGAGCTGACCCACCTGGCGACGCTTTACCACGACGACGTCATGGACGAGGCGCCCGTGCGGCGCGGGGCGCCCAGCGCGAACGCCCGCTGGGGCAACTCGGTGGCGATCCTGGTGGGCGACTATCTCTTCGCCCAGGCGGCCGACCTGGCCGCCTCGCTCGGGCCCGAGGCCGTCCACCTGCAGGCGCGCACGTTCGCGCGGCTCGTGCACGGTCAGATCGCCGAGACGGTCGGGCCGCGGGGCAACGATCCGATCGAGCACTACCTCCAGGTCATCACCGAGAAGACAGCCTCGCTGATCGCCACCTCGGCGCGCTTCGGCGGGCTCTTCTCGGGAGCGCCGGTCGAGATCGTCGAG
>DASRYP010000447.1:0-6127 GCA_035687165.1 Actinoplanes sp.
GCAGCGGGAAGATGTGCCCCGGCTGGACGAGGTCGTAGGCCGTCGAGGTCGGGTCGATCGCAACCTGGATCGTCCGGGCCCGGTCGGCGGCCGAGATGCCGGTGGCCACGCCCGCACGGGCGTCGACGGTCACGGCGTAGGCCGTGCCGCGCGCGTCCTGGTTGGTGTGGAACATGGGCGGAAGGTCGAGGCGGTCGGCCTCGTCCTCGGTGATCGGCACGCAGATGTAACCCGAGGTGTAGCGCACCATGAAGGCGACCAGTTCCGGCGTGGCCTTCTCGGCGGCGAAGATCAGGTCGCCCTCGTTCTCGCGGTCCTCGTTGTCGACCACGATCACCGCGCGTCCCGCCTCGATATCGGCGATCGCCCTCTCGACGTCCTCAAACACTGCGGCCTCCCAGCATCTTCTCCACGTACTTGGCGATCACGTCGACCTCGAGGTTCACCGGGTCGCCGACGTCTTTGCCGCCGAGCACAGTCAGCTTCGACGTGGTCGGGATGAGCCCGACGCTGAACGACTCGTCGTCCACCGCCATCACCGTCAGCGACACCCCGTCGACGGTGATCGAGCCCTTCTCGACCACGTATCTCGCCAGCTCGGCCGGGAGCGAGAACCGCACGACCTCCCAGTCGGCGGCCGGCTCGCGGGCGACCAGCCGCCCGACGCCGTCGACATGCCCCTGCACCAGGTGACCGCCGAGGCGGCTGCCGAGCGCGGCGGCCCGCTCCAGGTTGACCTGGCGGCCCACCTCGAGCGCGCCGAGTGACGACCGGCGCAGCGTCTCGCCCATCACGTCGGCGGTGAAGACGCCGTCGACGTTGTCGATCACGGTGAGACAGACGCCGTTGACCGAGATCGAGTCGCCGTGCCGCGCGTCCGACGTGACCAGCGGCCCGCGGACCGCCAGGACCGCGGAGTCGCCGCCCGAGTCGGTGAGGCGCACGACCTCACCCAATTCCTCGACGATGCCGGTGAACATAAGCAGCCTCATTCCGAATCAGGGTGACGGGCGGAGTGGTCGGATGGCTTGTGCCGCAGCGACGCGGTGAACCGCAGGTCGGGTCCGATCTGCGCGATGTCTTTCAGGTCGAGCTCGATGGCGTCGCCGATGGTGGCGACACCGGCGTCGACCAGGGCCGACCTGCCCGCGCCGAGCAGCTTCGGCGCGACGTAACCGATGACCAGGTCGACCAGGCCGGCGGCGAGGAACGCGCCGGCCAGAGTGGGGCCGCCCTCCAGCAGCACCGAGCGCACGCCGCGGCCGAAGAGGGCCGCGAGCAGTGCGTTCAGGTCGACCCGGCCATCCGGGCCGGCGCCGATCTCGCGGGTGGTGGCGATCCAGGTGGGTGCGGCGGCGTCGTTGACGCGCGCTTTCGGCGGCGTACGGCCGGCGGAGTCGACGACGACCCGCAGCGGCTGCTTGATGGCGAGGGTGCCGTCACGCAGGTCGCGGACGGTGAGCTGGGGGTCGTCGGCGATGACCGTGCCGACCCCGGCGACGATCGCGTCGACCGTGCCGCGCAGCACGTGCACGTCGGAGCGGGCCGGGGCTGAGGTGATCCACTGGCTGGTGCCGTCGGTGGCGGCCGAGCGGCCGTCCAGCGTGGCGGCGAACTTCCAGGTCACGTACGGCCGGGCGCGGCGCACGGCGGTCAGCCAGGCGACGTTGCCCTCGGTGGCCTCCAGGCGGCGCACGCCGGTCTCGACCTGCACCCCGGCGGCGCGCAGGGTGACCGCGCCGCCGGACGCGACCGGGGTGGGATCGTCGACCGCGATCACGACGCGCCGGACACCCGCATTGATCAGGGCCTGGCTGCAGGGACCGGTGCGGCCGGTGTGGTCGCAAGGTTCGAGGGTGACGATCGCGGTGCCGCCGCGGGCGCGCTCCCCGGCCTGAGCGAGCGCGACGATCTCGGCGTGCGGACCGCCGGCGTACGCGTGGAAGCCCTCACCGACGACTTCACCGTCGGTGTCGAGCAGGATGCAGCCGACCACCGGGTTGGGGCTGGTCGTGCCGAGTCCGCGGGCGGCCAGCGCTATCGCGCGCCGCATCGCCTCGTCCTCGGTCACCATCGGTGTCTTCCTCTCGCGCGGCGCTTGGGCACGCGCGGGCAGGAAGAGGCAGAGAACGCCGCGAATCGGACACATGGGTGCGCTGCGCACACCCCGGCCGAAGGCACGCCAGGCGAGCCCTCGATCCGATTCCGACGCGCTGTCTCCCATCCGGACTGTCTGACCACCGGCTTACGCCTTGATCAACCGTCGGCCCTGGAGTCTCACCAGGTCCACCGTCCGTCGTAGGTTGACGACGTCCGGGTCGCGGGCTTACCGATCGAAGATCGGATCACCGCCGGTTCGGAATTTCACCGAATCCCGCCAGCGCGTGGTGGGTCACCCCAGATTTTTGCACGATCGGCGGTCTTTGCCACCCCCGGGCGAGCCATGTCACAGGCTTTCCGCTTGAACGGACAACCCCGACGAGCACGAAAAGCCTGGTCAGGCCTCCTCTGCTTCCTCCCGACGGCGATCGATAGCCACGTAGGAACCGGGCTGCGACTTCGCCACCTTCTTCATCTCGGAGGCCACCGCGATCACCACCCGGGGGTCGGCGAAGCGCCGGCCCTCGACCGTCGCCTGGGCCACGCCGATCGAGAGCGTCACCAGAGCGGCCCGGTTCTTGTTGCCCCGGCGGTCGGGAACCTCGATGAAGCCGCGCTCGGCGTCGCGGGCGTCGTAGAGCCGGTCGGCGGACTGCTCGAAATCGGTGACTGTGCGCTCGGTCAACGGCAGCACCTGGTCGGGGTGGCAGATGAAGACGAAGTCGTCGCCGCCGATGTGGCCCATGAAGATCGAGGGCCGGCCCACCGAGCTCACCGCGCGGTGCAGGCAGCTGGCCAGCGCCGTGATGAACTCGTCGCCGCGATCGAACCCGTAGACGTCGTTGACGCTCTTGAACCGGTCGATGTCGATGTAGCCCACCGAGTATTCGCCGCCGGCCTTCATCCGGTCGGCGATCTCGCGCCGCACCCGCGCGTTGCCGGGCAGGCCGGTCAGGGGCGAGACCTCGCGGAACTCCTTGTTGCGGCGCAGCGTCGACGACACCCGGGCGATCAGCTCGGCGGTGTCGAAAGGCTTGACCAGATAGTCGTCGACCCCGGTGGTCAGGCCGAGCACCTTGTCGACGGTCATGCTCTTAGCGGTCAGCATGATCACCGGGAGGGCCGAGGTCAGCGGCTCGGCCCGGAGCCGCCGGGTGAGCTCGACCCCGTCCATGCGCGGCATCATCCAGTCGACCACCGCCAGGTCGGGCCGCTGCGTCTCCATCATCTCGAGGGCGGCCTGCCCGTCGGGGGCGCGGATCACGTCATAGCCGTGGACCTTGAGATTGAACTCGACGAAACTGGCGATGTCGTGGTCGTCGTCGACCACCATGATCAGGTCGGGACGGTCCTCAGGCTCGGGACCGAACTCGTCGAACTGGGGATCAGCGACCCCTGTGCTCATCCGGCTCCTCCCACAAGAGCGCGCAGCTTGCCGATGGCCTCGGCCGGGTTTCGGGCCCCGTAGACCGCTGTGCCCGCGACGAACGCGTCGGCACCGGCCTCGGCGGCCTGCTCGATGGTGTCGGCGGCGATGCCGCCGTCGACCTCGAGACGTACCTCAAGGTCGTCGGCATCGATCCGGCGCCGGACCTCGCGAACCTTGTCGAGCATCGCGGGCAGGAATCTCTGCCCGCCGAAGCCCGCCTTGATCGTCATGATCAGCAGAGTGTCCACCTGGGGCAGGAGATCGAGATAGGGCTCGATGGGGGTGTCGCGGTCGATCGCGAGACCCGCCTTGGACCCGGCGGCGCGCAGCGTCTTGGCCAGGGCGACCGGGTCGTCGGTGGCCTCGGCGTGGAAGGTGACGTTGTAGGCGCCGGCCTCGGCGTAGCCCGGCGCCCAGCGCTCGGGGTCGGTGATCATCAGGTGCACGTCGAACGGGATGCTGGTCGCCTTGCGCAGGCTCTGCACCACCGGCAACCCGATCGTCAGGTTGGGCACGAAGTGGTTGTCCATGACATCGACGTGCACCCAGTCGGCCGCGCCCTCGATCGCGTGCACCGCGTCGGCGAGATGGGCGAAGTCGGCGGCCAGGATGCTCGGGGCGATGATCTGTGATGGCTCCACGGCTGAAGTGTATGACGTCGGCGGCCCAGGCTCTTCCGCCTGTGGATAACCGATAGAGTGACGCCCCTTGACGCGACGGGGGCGGGAGAAGGACATGCGACGGTGGGCGATCGCCCTGGCCGGCGCCCTCGTGCTAGCCCTTTCGGCCTGCTCCGAGCTGCCCCGCGGTATCGACGGCGACCTCACGAACGGGTGGTCGGCGCCGCCCGTGGCGAAACAGTTCCGCCCCGCGGCCGACCAGTGCCACCCCGACATCGCCGACGAGGGCGCGATCGACGACTACTCACCGGTGCCCTGCTCCGGGCCGCATCTCGCCGAGACTGCGATGATCGCCGACTTCCCCGGCAGCTCGCCCGGCAGCGTCGCCGAGACCTACCGGGGCCAGGCGTTTCGCGAGTGCGCCAAGGGGGTCAACGGGTTCCTCGGCGGCGACTGGCGCACCGGCTGGCTGGTCCTCCAGCCGGTCCTGCCGAGCCAGGAGGCGTGGAAGGGCGGCGCCCGGTGGTACCGCTGCGACCTCGCCGAGACGTCCCCGGTCGACGGTGATCTCGTGCGCCGCTCGGGCAGCCTCAAGGGGGCCCTCAAGGGCCCCGGCAAGGTCCGGATGACCTGTGCCAACCCCACGATCAAGAGTGGGCGCGTCGACGCGATGCACCCGGTGCCGTGCGCCGGCAAGCACACCGCGGAGTTCACCGGCTTCTTCGTGAGCAAGCGTGCCTCGGCGACCGCCCTGACCGAGGCCGAGATCGCGAAGGGCTGCCATGCATCGATCGCGAAATTCGCCGGCATTCCCGACAACGGGAGCATCGAGAACCGGGTGGGCTGGCTCGGCTTCCCGCCCGACGACATCTCGTGGAAGCTGGGCGACCGCGCGATCCGCTGCTTCCTGTGGCTCAACGGCGAGCGGATGACCGGTTCCTCCCGGAACGCGGGCACCCGCAAGCTGAAGATCCACTATATCTACCGCTAGCTGGTGCGGCGTAGCACCGCGAGGAACATCGCGTCGGTGCCGTGGCGGTGCGGCCAGAGCTGCACCGTCGGGCCCGCACCCAGGCCCGGCATCCCCGGCGGCAGCAGCGGGCGGGCGTCCACGAAGTCGACTTCGACCCCGCTGCGCCGCGACCCCTCGGTCACCGTCACCTGGGTCTCGACCATGTGCGGCGAGCACGTCACGTAGGCCACCACGCCGCCCACCCGCACCGCGCGCAGGGCCGCGACCAGCAGCTCCCGCTGCAACTTGGTCAGCGGCGGCAGGTCGGCCGGCTGACGCCGCCAGCGCGACTCGGGCCGGCGCCGTAGCGAGCCCAGCCCGGTGCAGGGCGCGTCGACCAGCACCCGGTCGAAACCCTCCTCGGGCAGGTCGGGGTCGCGGCCCACGGAACGCCCGTCCACCGGCAGCACCGTCACCGGCATGCCCACGGTGGCCTGCTCGACCAGGCGCGCGCGGTGCTCGGAGACCTCGACCGCGGTCACCTCGGCACCCCGGGCCGCCGCGATCGCGCCGATCAGGGCGGTCTTGCCGCCCGGCCCGGCGCAGAGGTCGAGCCAGCGGGTGTCCTGCCCCTCGATCGGCGCGGCCAGCATCGCCGCCGCGACGAGCTGCGAACCCTCGTCCTGCACGTGCGCGCGACCCTGACGGATCGCGGCCAGCTCGCGCGGCGAGCCACCGTTGAGATAGACCGCGTACGGCGAGAACGCGGCCGGCACACCGCCGACCTCATCGGCCAGCTCGACCGCGTCGACACGTCCCGGCCGGGCGCACAGGTGCACCACCGGCGGCTGGTTGTCCTCGATGAGTAGCCGCGCCGTCTCGGCCAGATCGCCGCCGAGCGACTCGTCGAACGCCCGGATCACCCACTCGGGGTGGTTGTGGTGCACGGCGAGGTTGCCGACCGGGTTCTCGTCGTAGGGCGGCGCCAGCTTCTCGAGCCACTTGTCCAGCGGTGTCTCGGCGATC
>DASRYP010000448.1:0-3775 GCA_035687165.1 Actinoplanes sp.
CAACATGTGGACCGGCTTCGGCAAGTCGGTCAACACGTACTTCGTGCCGTTGCAGGAACAGGTCGGCGCCGAGAAGGTCGTCGACGTCGCGAAGCGGTTCGGCATGCAGTTCCGCTCCTCCAGCGACAACGACCTGGTCGCCACCCCCGAGGCCGCGCACAACTTCGGCGCGTTCACCCTCGGCGTCACCTCGTCGACCCCGCTGGACATCGCGAACGCGTACGCCACCCTGGCCGGCGACGGTATGTTCTGCACGCCGACCCCGATCAAGCAGATCACCGCGGCGAACGGCTCGAAGATCAAGGCCGGGCAGCCGTCCTGCATCCGGGCCACCGACAAGGACGTGGCCCGCAAGGCGCTCGACGCGGCCCGCTGCCCGGTCGGCGACCGCGCCCAGCTCGGCACCTGCGCCGGGGCGACCGAGGCGAACGCGCACCGCGTGATCGACCACCCGATCTTCGGCAAGACCGGAACCACCGACAGCGACAAGACCGCATCGCTCGTGGTCGGGTCGCGCAGCCTGGTGGTGGCCGGCTACCTGGTCAACCCCGACTGGGCCGACCACACCGACCGGATGTCGCACGGCGTCGTCAACCCGGTCGTCTACCATACCCTCGCCGACTACCTGAAGGACGCCGACCGGGAGGAGTTCAAGAAACCGGGGGAATAGGGCGGTCCTCAGTCCGGTCAGGGGCGGTCGGCGGTGTCAGATGTTGGATTCAACCGTGCGGCCGTACGCCGGATGGCGTTGGATGAATCCACATGAGCTTCCGACGGGTCGCCGAAGTCAACCTCGATCAGCTGGTCGCCGGCCGCCGGTTCCACCCGTCGCCGGCGGCCTGGGAGGACGAGGTCCTCTACTTCCTCCTGCTCGACCGGTTCTCCGACGGCAACGAACAGGGCGGCCGTGACAACCGCGGTGACCCGGTCAGAACGGGCACGACCCCGTTGCTGACCGCGGCCGACAAAGGCACCGCGGACGACGAACGCTGGCACGAGTCCGGCGCCGAGTGGGCCGGCGGCACCCTGGCCGGGCTGCGCGGCAAGCTCGGCTATCTGAGCCGGCTCGGCATCACCGCGGTCTGGATCAGTCCGGTCCTGCGCCAGGTGCCGCGCACGAAGAGCTACCACGGGTACGCCACCCAGAACTTCCTCGAGATCGACCCCCACTTCGGTACGGCGGACCATCTGCGCGACCTGGTCGCCGAGGCGCACACGCTCGGCATCCGGGTCATCCTCGACGTGGTGCTCAACCACGCGGGCGACGTCTTCGCGTACGACCCGGACCGCTACCCGGCCGGCGCGGGCCTCGACGCGCGCTGGGACGGCCGCCCGTACCGGGTCGCCGGTTTCCGCGACGCCGACGGCGCACCGACGCTGCCGTTCGGCCCGGTCGACGACGCCCTGTTCCCCGACGCCGCCGTCTGGCCGGCCGAACTCCAGCGGGCCGGCACGTTCACGGCCAAGGGCCGCATCGACAACTGGGACCACCATCCCGAGTTCCTGCAGGGCGATTTTCTGGGCCTGAAGGACATCGCGCTCGGCCAGGGCACCACCGGCGACTACCAACCGTCGGCGGCCCTGAAGGCACTGACCCACGTCTATCAATATTGGATCGCGTTCGCCGATCTGGACGGCTTGCGCGTCGACACGGTCAAGCACATGGACACCGGAGCGGCCCGCTTCTTCGCCTCCGCCGTGCACGAATTCGCGCAGTCGCTCGGCAAGGAGAACTTCACCCTCATCGGTGAGATCACCGGCTCCCGCGAGTTCGCGTACCGGACGCTCGAGGAAGTCGGCATGAACGCGGCACTCGGCATCGCCGACGTGCAGGACCAGATGGAATGGCTCGTGAAGGGCTACCGCGACCCGCGCGAGTATTTCGGGCTGTTCCGCGACTCCTTGCAGTTCGGCAAGGATTCGCACACCTGGTTCCGTGACAAGGTGGTGACGGCGTTCGACGACCACGACCAGGTCCGCAAGGGCGAGAACAAGGCCCGCTTCGCCGCCGACCGCCTGGGCCGGAAACTCGGCGTCGCGGCGATCGCGCTGAACGCGACGACGCTGGGTATCCCGTGCCTCTATTACGGCAGCGAGCAGGGCTTCGACGGGCACGGGCCGAACGACCGCTACCTGCGCGAGGCGATGTTCGGCGGCGATTTCGGCCCGTTCCGCAGCCGAGGCGCGCACTGCTTCGACGAGACCAGCGAGATATACGGGCAGGTGGCCCGCGTGCTGGAGCTGCGCCGCCGGCTGCCCGCGCTGCGCCGGGGGAGACAATATCTGCGTCAGATCTCGGGTAATGGCGTGGACTTCGGCTACCCGACGTTGGTCGGCGGCGAGATGCGCTCGGTGGTCGCCTGGTCCCGCCTTTTCGCCGGCACCGAGGCATTGGCGGCCATCAACACCGACCCCGACCGCGCCCGTACGGCCTGGGTGACGATCGACGACTCCCACGCCGACGGCGCCAAGCTGACGTGCCTTTTCAGCACCGACGCCAACCAGGAGGGCCACCAGCTCCCCGTCGAGCCCCGAAACGGCAAGGCGGTCGAGCTGACAGTTCCGCCGGGCGGCTTCGTCGTCTACGGCTGAGCGGCGCTTACCTCCGAGGTAACCGACGGGGGTCGGAGGTGAGCGCGGCCCCACCATTTGACTACCCTGCGCGCCGCCGGGCTGGCTGTTGACGAGCTCGCGCGGCGGCGGCAACTCACGGACGACGAGTGAGCCGACCAGGGCTGCCTGCGATGCGGTTCGGGTTGTGGTTCTCAGTGGGCGAGCTCGCGTAGGACCCTCTTCTGGTGCACGGCGAGTTCGTCGTCGATGTGGGCGGCCTCGCTCTCGGTAAGCGTTACCGCAGCCGCTTGTCTCGGCCGCCGTTCGAGCATCTCGGCGCGGAGCCCGGCGGGCGGGTGCGAGGCGTACAACGACACCTCGGTATGACGCGTAAGCCGGCGTAGTGTCCGCAGGTTCGCGGCGAGATTCGCCCGCGCAACGCGCGCGGCGTCACGCCAGGCCGGCATGCCGTTGCCCGCACGGGCTTCGCGGCGCACCACGGTATCGATCGATGCCGCCATCACCAGGTGGTTCGCCAGGCTGACCGCCGCCTCCGTCCCGCCGGCCCGAGCGGCCATCTCGTCGGCAGGTATTCCGCCCGTTGCGAGTCTCGCTGGCTCGTCCACACCAACGGGAGTAGCGGTCACAACTGTGGATCATGCCGGATCCAGGCCTACCTCGGCGACCCCGTCGCCAGCTTCACGACGCGGGGCGTCGCCCGGGAGCAGACCCAGCAGTCGGCGCTTCGGCGCTGTCTCGTTCGGCGATCGCGGCTTGGATGCGCCGGAGCGTCCGGAGGGCCTTCTTCGCCGCGGTGCGAACCTCCCCGTCGAACACGGTCACGCCGCGGTCGCCGGCCATCAGCCGCTCCAGCGTCGGGACGGCCCGATCGTCGCCGGTCGATCCGAGCGCGACAGCAGCCCAGTACCGCTGATCCGGATCGGTGCTGTCGGCCGCGGCCACCAGCCGGGGCACTATCTCCGGCGTGAACATGGCCAGCGTGCTGGCGATGTACCCGATCCGGGGGAATCGCCGATGCTCGAATTCGTCCCACAGCGCTTGCCTGGCCGCGTCGCCACCGATTCGGGCCAGCGCGTCGGCGGTTCGCTGCCGTAACCAGTCGGCCGGGTCGCCGAGCAGTGGTCGCAGCGCGGGAACGGCCGCGGCGTCGCCGAGGCGGCCGAGCGCGGTCACCGCTTCGTCCCGGACCATCGGCTGCGGG
>DASRYP010000449.1:0-15795 GCA_035687165.1 Actinoplanes sp.
AGAGCAGATAGGCCGCTCGGTGCAGGGCGACCGCGGTCTTGCCCGTGCCCGGTCCGCCGGTCACGATCGTGACGCCCGAGGCGAGCGAGCGGATCGCGTCGTCCTGCTCGCGCTGGATCGTCGCGACGATGTCCCGCATGCCGCGGCCGGTGGCCTTGGAGAGGCTGGCCAGCAGCGCACCGTCGCCGACGATCCGCATGTCGTCCGACGCGGCCTCGGGGTCGAGCAGATCGTCCTCGATGCCGGTGACCCGCTCGCGGCTCGACTGGATCATCCGGCGGCGCACGACACCGAGCGGGTCGGCCGGCGTGGCGCGGTAGAACGGGGCGGCGGCCGGGGCACGCCAGTCCACGACCAGCGACTGCGAGTCCGCGTCGCGGATGCCCATCCGGCCGACGTAGTGGGTCGCGCCGGTGGTCAGGTCGAGCCGGCCGAAGACCAGGCCCTCGTGCTCGGTGTCGAGCGCGTGCCGGCGGCGGGCGGCGTGAAAGACCATCGCGTCCCGCTCGACCAGTGCGCCGAAGGTGCCTACCCCGGCGAGCTGGTAGCCCTCTTTCTCGGCCCGTGAGGCGTCGCGGCGCAGTTCGGCGAGCCGGGCATAGACGCGGTCGACGTGCTGCTGCTCGACCGCGATCTCCTGCTGAAGAACGGTGGCGTCGCTCAAGACGGCAAATCTCTCTTTCCGGCTCCCGGCGCACGCGTTCGGGCAGCGTGCTCGGTGATTTGGGAGCACTCGAACTTACTCCGCCGGAGCTCGTTGCGTCTCACCCGGTGTGGACATCGGCGTGGCAATCTCGCTCCGCCCCCGCTCGGCCGTGGCTCAGCCGCGTCGCGTCCGTGGTTCGGCCGCGTGGGAAAGCTTTAGGCGGCCTCGCGCAAGTCGGTGGCGGCCTGCTCGCGCTCGGCGGCCCGGCGGCGGCCCGGGGTGGCTCGTTCGACGATCGCGGTCAGGGCGGCCGACACCTCCCGCGGGCGCTCCAGCGGCAGCATGTGCCCGGCGCCGGGCAGCACGTTCAGCTCGGCGAAGGGCAGGGCCCCGGCGATCGACTCGGCGCAGGCCGGCGGGGTGAGCCGGTCGCGCTGGCCGACCAGCACCGCGGCGGGCACGTCGCCCAGCGCGGCCAGCGTGTCGAGGCGCTGCTGGGCGCCGACCGCGGGCCGGAAGCCGCCGATCGACCGCAGCGAGGCCCGGCCGAATGAGCGCATCGCCAGGTCGAGCGAGGCCTCGTCGCACTCGTCGCCGAAGAGCAGCCAGCGGACGACCGGGCGCAGGGCGGGCTGCATCGCCCGGTGCGGGCGCCACGACCCCGACCGGGCCAGCAGGCCGGCCCCGACGGTCTCGCCGGCCCGCAACAGCGTCGCGAGCCGCGCCGGCAGCCCGTAACTGGTGTGGGCGTGTCCCTCGGCGGTGGTCGAGACGAAGAGCAGCCCGGCGACGCGCTCGGCGAAGGCGTCGGGGTGGGTGTGCGCGTACTCCATGATCGCCATGCCGCCCATCGAGTGGCCGCCGAGGACGACCGGGCCGGAGGGGGCGTGGTGGCGGAGCACCTCGGCCAGGTCGTCGGCGAGCTGGCTCAGGGTCGCGCCGCCGAGCCGGGTGGCCCCGGACCGACCGTGTCCGCGCGTGTCGTAGGTGATCACTCGGGGACGGCCGGCGCCGAGAACACGCAGGGCCGCGACCTGGTTCTGCCACGTATGCCTGTCCTGGCACCAGCCGTGGGTCAGCACCACCGTGACCGGGGCGTCGGCCGGGCCGTGCACCTCGACATGCAACCTGACGCCGTCGGGGAGAAGAAGCTCCGGCATGGGCACCTCCGTGATCCGCACGACCCCGGTATACCCGCGGGTAATAAGCATCACTCACGATCACCCAAATTGCCACTTCCGTTTCCGTCCGCCCGAAGGTCGAGGCGCGGGGGCCAGGTGGGGTCACTCGGTAGGGCCAAAAGTCCTGCGCGGAAGGTGAATTGGCTCGCACTCGCTGTTCGCGCGACCGAATTGGGTGAGAATCACTCGTATGACGACCGACCCGTCCGCGGGGCCCTCCGTGCCGATCACCAATGCCGAGGAGGCCCTGGCTGAGCTGCTCGCGGGCAACAAGCGCTTCGTGAGCGCCCGTCCCGAGCACGGTCACCAGGTGTCGGCCGCGGCCGCGGCGTCAGGCCGACAGCAGCCGCACGCCGTCGTGCTCGGCTGCATCGACTCGCGGGTGCCGCTCGAGGCGATCTTCGACCAGACCTTCGGGTCGATCTGCGTGGTCCGCTCGGGGGCGCACGTGGTCGACCGGGCGGTGCTGGGGTCGGTGGGCTTCGCGGTCGCCGAGCTGGGCGTCCCGTTGATCATTGTGCTGGGGCACAAACGCTGCGGCGCGGTGCACGCGACCGTGGCGGCCCTGCGCGCCGGTGAGGTGCCGGCGGGCGACATCGGCTATCTGGTCGACGAGATCGCGCCGGCTGTGCGCGCGGTGGGGGTCGAGGATCCCGACGCGCCCGAGAAGGCCATGCGCGCCCATGTGGGTCGCACGGTCCGCCGTCTGAACGCGGTGGACGTGGTGGGGGACTCCGTGGCGACCGGCCGGGTCAACGTGGTGGGTGCGGTCTACGACCTCGACACGGGCGTGGTCGAGATCCTGCCCTGATCCACCCCGGCTGCCCTGACCCACTCGGCTGCGTGCTCTACCCCGGCTGCGTGATCTACCCCGTAAAGTCGCGATCGTGCCCGGATGATCTCGGTGCACTGATGCTCGGAGCATGCGAAAAGGCGCCTGTCGAAAACGGACGACAGGCGCCTTTCAGCGTTTGCGGAGAGCTGGTCAGCCCTCGAAGACGCCCGCCTCGGCGAGACGCTTCTCGGTCGCGCCCCAGCCGTCCTGCGGGTGAGCCTCGTCGAGCGCGGTCAGCTCGGCACGGATCTTGGCGCCGTGGCCGGCCGCGGCCAGGATGCGGATCTCCTGGACGAAGGCTTCGGAGTTGGTCTTGAGGTGGGCGGTCTTGCCGTTGGTCAGGTTCCGCACATACGCGAAGCGGCCGTTGGCGAGCGGGATGAGGTACTTGTACTCACCCAGCACGCTGAGGGCGCCACCGGTGCTCTGGCCGGCGCGGACTGATGCGCGGGCGGTCTTTGAGGTGTTGCTCGCCACGGCGGCACTCCTTGAAGAAAGCAGAAAAAAGGCCTTGTCGACTCTACATGATGCCATTGGACCGTGCCGTCCGAGCAGGTTGGGGCGTTGGGCAGGGTGTGCCACTACGGCCGTTCCGATGTCGATGTTGCCGATTCTCTGGCGCACCATCCGTACCAACCGGCATCATGGGACACGATCAACCGCGGTCGAGGTCGTAGGGGAAGACGCACCTCGGTCTCCGGGAGGTCACCGTGCCAACGTGTGGCGTCGTATACGTCCACTCGACTCCACTCGCCGTGTGCCAGCACGTCGAGTGGGCGATCGCGCGCGTACTCACCGCGCCGGTCACCCTGCACTGGTCGGCGCAGCCGGTTGATCCTGGCGTGCGGCGTGCCGAGTGCAGCTGGACCGGGCGGGCTGGTACAGGCGCCGAGCTGGCTGCTGCCCTCCGGCAGTGGCCCATGATCCGTTTCGAGGTGACCGAGGAACCGAGTCCGGGTGTCGACGGCGAGCGTTTCATGCACGTCCCCGGTCGTGGCCTCTTTCACGGGATCATGGGCGCGTCGGGCGACATCCAGGTCGGCGAGGACCGGCTGCGCTCGATCATGGCCTCCGCGCGTGCGCCGGAGGCCCTTGCCCATGCCCTCGACAAGGCGCTGGGTACGGCCTGGGACGCCGAGCTGGAGCCGTACCGGTACGCCGGGGACGGCGCTCCGGTGACGCTGCTGACCCGGGTGGGCTGATCGCGTCCTGCTCATGATCCACAGTCCGGGGCCGGGAGCGGGTTCGCCACGCCGGACGGTGCCCCAGAGCCGCGGCCGCAACCTCGCCCTGATTCGATGACGGGCGTGATGAGGACTGCGCGGGCCGCTCTGGTCGTACCCCTGCTGCTTGTCGCCGCGGCGTGCGGCACCGATGACGAACCCGGTCCGGAGGCGACGATCTCGGCCCCCTCGGCCGCGCCGCCGGTGGTGAGCCCGAGCTCGGACCCGTCGGGTGATCCGGCGGCCCGCGCGGCCGCCGCCGTGGCCGCGATGGGCGAGGCCGACCTGGCCGGTCAGGTGCTCATGCCGTACGCCTACGGCAGTTCCGCCACCACCGTCGACCAGGGCTCGGCCGCCGGCAACCAGGGCCTCGCCGGTGTGAACACCCCGGCCGAGATGATCGCCAAATACCACCTCGGCGGCCTGATCCTGGTGAGCTTCACCGCCAAGGACCCGACCGGCGCCACCAACCCCACCACCAACGTCGAGAACCCCCGACAGGTCCGCGAGCTCACCGACGCGCTGCAGGCGGCGGCGCTCCGGCTACCCGGCGGCGCCCCACTCATGATCGGCACCGACCAGGAGTACGGCGTGGTCACGCGTATCACTGAGGGCGTGACCATGCTGCCCTCGGCAATGGGGACCGGCGCCGCCGGGCGCCCCCCGCTCACCGAGGCGGCCTGGCGGGCGGCCGGCGAGGAGCTCGCGGCGATGGGAGTCACCGTCGACTTCGCCCCGGTCGCCGACACCCTCGGCCCGCCGGCCAACACGGTGATCGGGTCGCGCGCGTTCGGCTCGGACGCCAGGGCGAACGCTCTGCAGGTCGCGGCGGCGGTGCGCGGTCTGCGGAGCGCCGGTGTGGCGGCCGGCCTCAAGCACTTCCCGGGGCACGGACACACCAGCGGCGACAGCCACGAGGGCCTGCCGGTGGTGACGCAGAGCCAGGCGGCCTGGACGACACAGGACCTGCCGCCGTTCCAGTCCGGCGTGTCGGCCGGGGCCGGGGTTGTGATGTCCGGCCACCTCGACCTGCAGGCGTTCGACAAGGGCGTGCCGGCCACGTTCTCCAAGAAGATCATGACGGACGTGCTGCGCGGCCGGCTCAAGTTCACGGGCGTCGCGGTGACCGACGCGATGAACATGCCGCCAGCGATGAAGTGGGCGCCCGGCGAGGCCGCGGTGCGGGCCCTCAACGCCGGCAACGACATGCTGCTCATGCCGCCGGACATCGGCGCCGCCCGGGACGGCATCCTGGTCGCCCTGAAGAACGGTTCGCTCAAGAGGGAGCGCCTGGTCGAGGCGGTCACTCGCATCCTCACCCTGAAGTTCCGGACTGCCGCGAAGTTCCGGACTGCCGCGGACGTCCGGCCGGAGCTGTCGGTGGTGGGCTCGCAGCCGCACGAGAAGGCCGTCGCGGCTCTCGACGCGGCCTCCGTCACCCTGCTGCGCGGGCCCTGCTCGGGGGCGCTGCTCAGCAGCCCGGTCACCGTCACCGCGTCGAGCGGCCGGGAGGTGGCCCGGGTCAACCTGGTCCGGGCGCTGCAGGCTCAGGGCTTCGAGGTGCGGGCGGCGGGTGGCACGGTGGTCCACCTCGTCGGGTATGGGGACAAGGCCGTCGACTTGGATCCGGCAGCGCGCGTCACCGTCATGATGGACACCCCGCACCTGCTGGCGTCGGCCAAATCGCCGGTGCTCGCCGCGACGTACTCGTCGAGCAAGCTCTCTCTGGCCGCCCTGGCCGCCGTGCTGGCAGGGAAGGCGAAGGCGCCCGGCAAGTCACCTGTGGCCGTCGCCGGCCTGCCTCGCACCGCCTGCTAGAGCTAGACCCGCACCGCCTGCTAGAGCTAGAAAGGCCCGGCCACAGCGGCCGGGCCTTTCTCCTCACGGAAGCGATCAGGCGCGAGTGAAGACCAGCGCCACGTTGTGACCGCCGAAGCCGAACGAGTTGTTCATGGCGGCGTGGATCTCGAGCGGGCGGGCCTTGTGCGCCGCCACGTCGAGGTCGAGCTTGTCGTCCGGGTCGTCCAGGTTGATCGTGGGAGGAACCACGCCGTCCCGGATGGCCAGGATGGTGGCGATCGACTCGAGCGCCCCCGCCGCGCCCAGCAGGTGACCGGAGATCGACTTGGTCGAGGTGATCACAGGGTGGGTGCCGATCGCGGCCTTGATGCCGAGGATCTCACCCATGTCGCCGACCGGCGTCGAGGTGGCGTGCGCGTTGACGTGGGCGATGTCGGCACCGGTCAGCCCGGCGTCGCGGATTGCCCTGGTCATCGCCCGGGCGCCACCCTTGCACTCCGGGTCGGGCTGGACGATGTCGTAGCCGTCCGACGTGATGCCGGCGCCGGCCAGCCGCGCGTAGATGTGCGCGCCGCGGGCCTTCGCGTGGTCGGCCCGCTCGAGCACCAGCGCGCCCGAGCCCTCGCCGAAGACGAATCCGTCGCGGCCCTTGTCCCAGGGGCGCGACGCCCGCTCCGGGTCGTCGTTGCGAGTCGACATGGCGCGCATGTTGGCGAACCCGGCGAACGGCAGCGGGTGAATCACTGCCTCGGTGCCGCCGGCCACGACCACGTCGGCCCGGCCGGAGCGGATGATGTCGAGGCCGAGCGACATGGCCTCGGCACCGGTCGCGCAGGCGCTGGCCATCGCGTGGACCCCGGCCTGGGCGCCCAGCTCGATGCCGACCCAGGCCGCCGGGCCGTTCGGCATGAGCATCGGCACCGTGTGCGGGCTGACCTTGCGCTGACCGAACTCCTCCAGGATGTCGTCCTGGTTGAGCAGGGTCGTCGCACCCCCTATTCCGCTGCCGAAGCTGACGGCGAGGCGTTCCTTGTCGAGCCCCGACCCCTCGAGGCCGGAGTCGGCCCAGGCCTGCTTCGCGGCGATCAGGGCGATCGCCTCGGAGCGGTCCAGGCGGCGCATCCGAACCCGGTCGATGACCTCGGACGGGTCCACCTTGAGCTGGGCCGCGATCTTGACAGTGAGGCGCTCGGCCCACTCCGTGGTGAGTCGGCTCACCCCGGAGCGGCCGGCGAGCAGAGCGTCCCAGGTGGACGCGACGTCCCCGCCCATTGGGGTGGTCACGCCGAGCCCGGTGACGACGACGTCGATGGTGCTCATCTCAGTGGTTCGCCTCGATGTAGGACACAGCGTCGCCGACGGTCTTCAGGTTCTGCACCTCGTTGTCGGGGATCTTGACGCCGAACTTCTCCTCGGCGGCCACCACGACCTCGACCATGGACAGCGAGTCGACGTCCAGGTCGTCGGTGAAGGACTTCTGCTCGGCGACGTCGTCCGGGTTCACGCCGGCGACCTCCTCGAGGATCTCGGCGAGGCCGGAGGTGATCTCTTCGCGAGTAGCCATTACTAGTAGTTCCTCTCAATGGTGGGGATTGCTCCGGTCAGGGAACGCTTACGGACAGCGAATTACCTGGCCGGCGTAGGTGAGGCCACCGCCGAAGCCGAAGAGCAGGACCGGAGCGCCCGAGGGCACCTCGCGTCGCTCGACCAGCTTCGACAGGGCCAGCGGCACACTCGCCGCGGAGGTGTTGCCCGAGTGGACGATGTCCTTGGCGATGATGACCTCGGGGCCGAGACCGAGCCGCTTGACGATGCCGTCGATGATGCGGGTGTTGGCCTGGTGCGGAACGAAGGCGGCCAGCTCGGACGGCTTGATGCCGGCCCGCTCGCAGGTCTCGAGCGCGAACGGGGCGAGCGCGGTGGTCGCCCAGCGGAAGACCGTCTGGCCGTCCTGCTCGATGTACGGCTGCCAGCCCTCGATGCGCAGCGCGTCGCCCTTCTCGGGCGCCGAGCCCCACAACACCGGGCCGATGCCGGGCTGTTCGCCGTCGGCCACCCCGGTCACGATCGCCGCGCCCGCGCCGTCGCCGAAGAGCACGGCCGTGGTGCGATTGGTCCAGTCGGTGACGTCGGAGAGCTTCTCGGCGCCGATCACCAGGGCGTTGCGCGACGCGCCGGCCCGGATCGCGTGGTCGGCCGTGCCGAGCGCGTACGAGAAGCCGGAGCAGGCGGTGTTCAGGTCGTAGGCGGCCGGGGCGTTGATGCCGAGGCGGGCCGCGACCCGGGTCGCCACGTTGGGGCAGCGGTCGATCGAGGAGCAGGTGGCCACGGTGACCAGGTCGATGTCGGCGGCCGTGAGGCCCGATCCGGCGAGCGCCTTCTCGGCCGCGAAGGTGGCCATGTCGGCGACCGACTCGCTGTCGGCGACGCGCCGCTCGGCGATGCCGACCCGGCTCTTGATCCATTCGTCGTTCGTGTCGATCGTCGCCGCGAGGTCGTCGTTGGTGACGATCCGCGCGGGCTGGTAGTGCCCCATCGCCAGGATGCGGGTACCCGCGGTCATCGTGTGGCTCCTTCGATCGAATGCCCGCCGTGCCGGGCGATCAGGTCACGCGCGGCGGGCAGGTCGTCCGGCGTGTTCAGGGTGACGATCTCGGGGGCCCCTTCGCCCTTGAGCTCGCGCTTGACCAGGCCGGCCAGGGTGCCGGCCGGCGGCAGTTCGAGCACGCCGGTGACGCCGAGGCCGGCCAGCGTACGCATCACGAGGTCCCAGCGGACCGGCGCGGTGACCTGGCGGACCAGGCGCTCGACCAGCTCGCCGCCGGTCGCCACGGCGGTGCCGTCGAGGTTGGACAGCAGAGTGCGGGCCGGGTCGGCGACGCTGACGCCGCCGGCGATGATGCCGAGGGCGGTCTCGGCAGGCGCCATGTACGGCGTGTGGAAGGCCCCGGCCACCTGGAGCGTGATGATCCGCGCCTTGGCGGGCGGGTCGGCGGCCAGTTTGGCCAGCCGGTCGAGCGAACCGGCCGCGACGACCTGACCGGAGGCGTTGCGGTTGGCCGGGTGCAGGCCGTGCTGGTCGATCGCCGCGAGTACCTCCTCGGGGTCGCCACCGAGGACGGCGCTCATGCCGGTGGGCTCGAGGGCGCACGCGGCGGCCATCTCGCGGCCTCGCAGGCTGGCCAGGGCGATCGCGGCCTCGGCCGGCAGCACCCCGGCGATGGCCGCGGCGCCCAGCTCACCGACGCTGTGGCCGGCGACCACGTCGATGCGGTCGAGCGGCAGCTCACCGGCGGCGAGCAGCGACGCGGCGACCAGCAGCGGCTGGGTGCGCGCGGTGTCCTTGATTTCTTCGGCGTCGGCCTGGGTGCCGAGGTGCACCAGGTCGACGCCGGCGAGCGCCGACCACCAGCGCAGCTTGGTGGCGACGCCGGGCAGTTCGAGCCAGGGGGTCAGGAAGCCGGGCTTCTGGGAGCCCTGGCCGGGGGAGAGTACGGCGAGCACGTCCTCGACTCTTCCGGATCGGTCGCGTTTGCGGGTTGATGGAGGCCACCAAACCCTACGACAGCGTTTGGAGGAACCCTACAAACGCCCCCGTGGTTCATGTTGAAAAGTCCCATTTTGCGGGCAACGGGAGCGTGCGAGGACCGCGGTCCGGCGCCGTGAGCTATGTCGCAGGATCGAGACGGCCCACTGTCAGCGCGATCCGCAGCGCGAACGCGTCCCGGCCGTCCAGGGGGGACAAGCCGGTCAGTTCGGTCACCCGCTTGAGGCGGTAGCGGATCGTGTTGGGGTGCACGTAGAGCTCGCGGGCCGCGCTCTCGAGTACCCCGCCCGCGGCGAAGAACGCGTCCAGCGTCTCCAGCAGACCGCTGCCGGACCGGGCCAATGCCCCGTACGCGTCGTGGCGCAGCGTGCGCCGTGCCTCCATGTCGCCCGCCAGGGCCCGCTCGGGCAGCAGGTCGTCGGCGGAGACCGGGTTGGGCGCTCCGGGCCAGGCGGGCGCCGCGCGGTAACCGGCCAGCGCGGCGCGGGCCGACTCGGTCGCCTGGTCGAGCGAGGGCACCGCCGGGCCGACCACGATCGGGCCGTCCCCGAAGCTGTCCGCAAGCGCGCTCGCCGTGGCCATCGGGTCGGTCGCGCCGCCCATGACAACCACCAGCCGGTCGCCGTGCACCCCGCCGATCACCTCGATGCGGGCCCGGCGGGCGGCCCGATAGACGGCGTGCAGCACGGCGGTGATGTCGCCGCCCGGCGAGCGGCCGACCACCACGGCCACCGGGGGAGCGTCGGCCCAGCCGAGTGCGGCGGCCCGGCTGGCCAGCACGTCGGAGGAGTCACCGCGTAGCAGCGCGTCGACCAGCAGGGCCTGCAGCCGGGCGTCCCACGCGCCGCGGGACTCGGCGGCGCGGGCGTAGACCCGGGCGGCCGAGAAGGCGATCTCGCGCGAGAACTTGAGGATGGCCTGGAGCAGCGGCTCCTCCTCGCCCGGCGCGGCCAGCGCGGCCACCTCGGTCTCGGCGACGTCGATCGTCACCTTGATCAGTTGCACGGTCTGGGTCAACGTGATCGACCGGGCCAGCGCGCGAGGCGCCGCGGCGAAGACCTCGTCGGAGATCTCCTGGGTGGTGGCGGCCACCACGCCGCCCGAGCGCAGCCACTCGACCAGTGACCGGACGCCGGCCTGGGCCACGAGCATGACCCAGGACCGCTGGTCGGCCGGCAGGTCCCGGAACCACGGCAGCGTCTCGTCCATGCGCGCGACGGCCGAGGTGGCCAGCGCCCCGGCGTGCCGTTCGATGCGGCGCAGCGTGGCGGCCGGCGGCGGCTTCGCCGTCCCCTTGGCCCGTACGGTCTCTGCCACGCACTCAGCCTGCCACGCGCAAGGTCCGGGTGAGTTTTGTGAAGAAACAGCCCCTAAGTCCGGTGTAGCGGTGCGCCCCTGCCGCGATTTCGGTCGGTGACCTGGCAGGGTGTCGTCCTAGCGTCGGCAGACTCGACCCGTCCGGAGGTAAAACCAGGGCCGGGATTGCCGATGAAAGATCGCAAGAGCTTGAGGGGAGGCGAGATGACGGAACGGGAACCAGAACCCGCACAGACGGCGGAGACGCTGCCGACGGGTGGTTCAGCGGCCGCTCCTTCGATCGCCGTGCCGGCCATCGAGGAGCTTCCCGCTCCACCGGACGTTCAGGACGATCCAGGACCGAGCCGCGTCGGCTGCCGCACCGAACTGCACGGGTGGGCCGGCGGTCACCTGCACGGCGCGGTGCGGCCGCGCCGCCGGGCCGCGGGTCGGGGCCGCCCGCCGGGTCGTTGGTGCTGACGGGTCGTTGGTGCTGACGAGGGCTCACCCGACCGGGTGAGCCACCACGGTCGTGCCGGGCGCGTCCCCCCGGCTGGGACACGACGCCGGGAACCGTGAACCGATGGACGACAAGAGACGGCTGATCCTCGACCAGGCGCTGGCGCTGGTGGACGAGCGGGGGCTCGGCGCCATGTCGATGCGGGCCGTGGCCGAGCGGGTCGGGCTGACGTCGATGGCGCTCTATCCGTACGTCGGCGGAAAGGACGCTCTCCTCGACGGCCTGGTCGATCTGCTCAATCTGGAGCTGGGCGCCGAGGTCGGCGGGGAACAGGACCACGAACCGGAATGGCGGCACCGCCTGCGGGCTCTCGGGCGGGCCGTACGCGGTCTGGCCATTCGTCATCCGGGGGCGTTCCCGCTGCTGCTCACCAGGTCGGCCGGGGGTGCCTCGGCCTCGTGGCTCACCGCCGCGCTGCGCGCGATCCTGTTCGACGCCGGAGTTCCGGACGAGCATGTTCCGCGTCTGGCCCGGATGATCCTGGCTTTCCTGCTGGGCTACGCGACCGGCGAGGTCACCGGCGGGCTTCCGGCCGCCGCGCCGTCCGAGGCGGATCCCGGTGAGTTCGAAGCCGACCTGGCCGATCTCGTACGCCTGGTGGAGGTCGCCGTTCGGGTCGCGTGATGGCTGTTCGGCATCGGACAGGGCCGTTCGGCACCTATAAAGAGCCTATGTCCGGCGAGAACGACACGGCCCTGCGCGAGTTCGTGACCAGCCGCCTGCCCCAGTTGCGCCGCACGGCGTTCCTGATGTGCGGCGACTGGCGGATGGCGACCGATCTGACCCGCGCCACCCTGGCCCGCCTGGTGGCGGACAACCGGCGCGGCGCGGTGGCCGATCCGGACGTGTACGCCTACGCCGACCTGATGGAGGCGTGCCGCCGCCGCAACCGCCGCCGGGAGCACGTCTTTGTGGCGTCACCCGGGGCGGCGGGCATCGAGGCCGAGTCGATCCTCCTGCTGGACGCGCTGCACAAGCTGACACCGCGCTGCCGGGCCGTGCTGGTGCTGCGCCATTGGGACGGGTTCGACGTGGACGCCACCGGGGCGATGCTCGACCTGGACGGCGAACGGGTCTCCGCCTACGAGCGGGCCGGGCTCGCGGCCCTGGAGCGGCTGCTCGGCGAGTCCGAGGCAGCGATGGCCGGATGAGCGCGCCGCTGAATCGGCTGCTCCAACACGTGCTCGAGGGGGAGCCGCCGCTGGGTGACGAGGTCGACGCGATCTTCCGCCGGGCCGACCGGCTGCGCCGGCGTCGTACTCGGACGGTGCTGGGGGCGGGCGCCGCGACCGTGGGACTGATCGCCGCGCTCGGCTACGTGCTGACCGCCACGCTGCTCTCTCCACCGCCGGTCACCATCACGCCGCCCGCCGTAAGTGCGATCGCCGCTCCGTCGCCCGTGCTCAGCCGGACGCCCGCGCCGGCGCCGGCGCTCGCCGACGGGGTGCTCGCGGTGATCGAGCCACTGCTCGAGGGCCGCAAGTTGACGATCGTGCCCGGTTCGGCGGAACGAGGGCCCGGGTGGCGGCAGTACCGGGTCACCGAGGGGCCGGGGCGGCCACGCGGCACGATCGTGGTCGCCGTCTTCGACGTAGGCAAGAATCTCGACGCACGCAAGAAATGGTGTTTTCCGGTGGCGGCCGACCTGGACGAGTGCGCCCGGCCGGATCGCGCGCACGGCCTGGAGTCCGTCCGCTACGACGACGTGAGCGACCCGGACCGGCAGGTGCGCCAGACTGTCGCCCGCCGGCTCGGCGACGGCCGGGTGCTGGCCGTACTGGCCGTGGGCAAGCGGAACGTGGGGGCGCAGCGGGGGAAGCCGGCGTTGACCGGCACACAGGTCGAGAAGGTGGCGACCGACGAGCGGGTCTTCGACGCGTTCCGCCGGACCGAGGGCTGCGACGACCTCTGCCCGAGCCTCAACACGCCCGTGACGCCCCGTTAGACGCGGCGGCGGACGAGGAACGCGATGCCCGCGAGCCCGACCAGGATGACCATCAGGATCGCGCCGTTGAGCAGGAAGAGCTGACGCACCTGACCGAGTACCTGGTCGACGCCGGCCGGTGCGGCCGCGTCGACGTCGAGATCCTGCCCGACGCCGCCGCCGACGCCCCCGTTGACCACGTCGGGCTTTGACTCGAGCGGCACGCCGCTGACCCGCAGCACCTCGGGCATCGTCAGCCGGCCGTAGAACCAGCCCTCGACGGACTTGCGGTTGGCCGGCTGCCTGGCCGAGCGGTGGGCCCGCGGGCCGCCGACGGCCAGCGGGAAGAGCTCGTAGGCCTGCAGGGACGACTTGTTGGCGAGCACGGTGATCGTGTACTTCGGACCGAGCTTGTCGGCCTTGAGCGCCGAGGCCTGCGACCGGGCGTTGGACATCCAGTTGACCTCGCTCAGCAGGCTGGAGAAGAGCCGCGAGCTGTCGGCCTGGGTGATGACGATCGTGTCGTCGATGTCCTTGCCGGTGATCTGGATGATGTTCGGCTTGGCCGGCGGCTTGGCGGGCGCGCTCGGTGCCGCCTGCGCGGCGGGTGCGAGCCCGATCGCGAGGGCCGCAGTCGTGACCAACACTCCCACCGCCGATAAGAACCGCGTCATCGACCCTCGAACCATCGTCCGGCCTCCCCGCCCCCGTGTGGACATGGCTTCGCGCACTCCAGGACCGCAGCACGACAGTCCGCCGTGGAGCGACCGAGGCCTTCAGCCTTCCCGAGCGGACGCCCGGGCGCATCTCAGGCCGGACGAATTGTTGCCATCTGGGGGATGACTTACACGCGACGGCGGCCGATGATCAGCGGCCGAATAGTACCCAGTCGCCACAAGGCATGGGTGGCCCGGTCACCCGCTCAGCGGATTTCTCCCCCGTTACGACGGCGGACGTATGGCCGACCGGGCCATCAATGCGATAAATAGGGACTTGTGAGGCGACGGGTCAGGCGCTCAGGCGTTCCCGCGCGGCGCGGAGCCGGGCGAGCGTGCGCTCCCGACCGAGCACCTCGATCGATTCGAAGAGCGGCAGGCCGACCGAGCGCCCGGTGACCGCGACGCGTACCGGAGCCTGGGTCTTGCCGAGTTTGAGATCGCGAGCCAGACCGACGTCCTCGAGCGCACCCTTGAGCGGCTCGGCGGCCCACTCCTCGAGCGCATCGAAGGCCGTGATCGTGGCGTCCAAGATGTCGGCGGCGCCTTCCTTCATGGCTTTGGCCCAGGACGCCTCGTCGTGGACCGGCTCGTCGAGGAAGAAGAAGTCGACGTAGTCGACGATCTCGGAGAGCACCGCGATGCGGGTCTGGGCGAGCGGCGCCACGGCGGTGAAGACGTCGACGTCGAACGCCTCGGGGCTCCACGGCGGGGCCGCGATCGTCTCGGTGCCGCTCAGCCACGGCGTGCAGAGCTGGATGAACTCCTCGACCGAGAGGGCACGGATGTAGTCGCCGTTGAACGCCCGCAGCTTCTTGACGTCGAAGAAGGCGGAGGCGTGGTTGACGTCCTCCAGGCGGTATTCGTCCTCGATGACCTGCCACGGGACGATCTCGCGGTCGCCGCTGGGGGCCCAGCCGAGCAGCATCAGGTAGTTCTTCATCGCGGCGGCCAGGTAGCCCTCGTCGCGGTAGCTCTCCAGTGCCACCTTGTCGCGGCGTTTGGAGAGTTTCTGCCGCTTCTCGTTGACGATGACCGGCACGTGCGCCCAGACCGGCGGGGTGTGTCCGAGCGCCTCCCACAGCATCTGCTGCTTGGGCGTGTTGGGCAGGTGCTCCTCGGCCCGGATCACGTGGGTGATCCCCATTGTCATGTCGTCGACGACGTTGGCGAGCAGGAACAGCGGAGAGCCGTCGCTGCGCGCGATGACGAAGTCCTCGATCAGCTTGTTCTCGAAGGTGGGCTTGCCGCGAACCAGGTCCTCGACCACGGTCTCGCCCTCGTCAGGCGTGCGGAAGCGCAGCGCCCGGCCCGCACCCGGCCCGAGGGCCCGGTCGCGGCAGAAGCCGTCGTAGCCGGTGTGCTGGTTGCCGCTGCGCGCGATGACGTCCTCGCGCTTGCAGTCGCAGTAGTAGGCCTTGCCGTCGCCGTAGAGGCGGGTGGCGGCGGCGGTGTGGTCCTGGGCGTAGGACGACTGGTAGTACGGCCCCTCGTACGACCCACGTTCGATGCCGATCCAGTCGAGCGCCGAGAGGATGCCCTCGGTCCACTCGGGTCGGTTGCGGGCGGCGTCGGTGTCCTCGATGCGGAGCACGAAGACGCCGTCGTGCTGCTTGGCGTAGATCCAGTTCTGCAGCGCCGAGCGGGCACCGCCGACGTGGAACATGCCGGTAGGTGAGGGGGCGAAGCGTACTCGAACAGTCACCCGCCAAGACTACCTACGCCACGGAACGGATTTTCAGCACTGCCACCGCCCCGAGCAACGTCACGACGCCGGTGAGCGCGAACAGGGCCGGATAACCGCCCAGGTGGGTCACGATCGGGGCGGCCAACAACGGGCCCAGCGCCTGCGGGGCGGCGCTGGCGATGTTGACGACGCCCAGGTCGCGGGCGCGGTCGGACTCGGACGGCAACACCTGGGTGATCAGCGCGGTGTCGACGGCCAGGTAGACCCCGTAGCCGGCGCCGAAGAGCACCGACGCGACGATCGAGACCGACCAGGTGGGCCAGATCGCCAGCAGGGTCGCCGCGACCGTGATCAGCACGCCCGACCAGACCACGAAGATCTTGCGGCGGCCGGTCCGGTCGGAGAGCCAGCCCCCGAGCA
>DASRYP010000450.1:0-3584 GCA_035687165.1 Actinoplanes sp.
TCAGGTCTCTATTAGCGGTCACTAGCACCCTCCGAACCGCGGTGACAACACCCCCCAGATCATGGACAACAGGGGGACTGAGTCATGCCGCGGCCGGTGGCCTGCAACCCCGGTTGGGGCTACGAAAAAGGTAACGGGGGGATACTCGGCGGGGTGCGGGATATTGACGTTCGCCGGGTTGGCTATGGGTACTTTGTTCGGCCGGGGGAAGAGACCGGCACGGGGGTGGCACGGGTCGAGCCGACTCTCGGCTATCTGGTGGACCATCCGGCGGCGGGGGTGATTTTGGTTGATACCGGGATGGGCGGCAATGCTGAGGTGGATGCTTGGTACCGGCCGACTCGCGTTGCTTTGGCGGGCGCGCTCAAGGGAGCCGGAAGTGATGTTCATGACGTTCGCGCGGTGATGAACTGTCATTTGCACTTTGATCACTGCGGCGGCAATCCGGAACTCGCGGGGCGGCCGGTCTTTGCGCAGCGGGCGGAACTCGAACTGGCTCGGGCCAGGGAGAGCCATACGCTGCCTGAGTTGGTCGACCATCCCGGTGCTCGCATCGAGGAACTTGATGGCGATGCCGAGATCGCGCCGGGTGTGCATATCGTGCCGACGCCCGGTCATACCGCCGGGCATCAGTCACTGGTCGTGAGTCGGCGGGATGGCACGTTGATTGTGGCGGGGCAGAGTCATGACAACGCCACGCTCTTTACCGGGGACGTGCTTGGGCGGCGTGCCGGGATCGGGACTCAGCCGGACTGGCTCGATCGGCTGCTCGCCTTCGACCCCAAGCAGATTCTGTTCGCACACGACAACGCCGTCTGGACACCCTGAGTCGGTCGGCGAGCGGGCCCTACGTCAATGCCGTCTGGATTCCCGGCACCAGCCACGTCAGGGCGCCTCGCGGGAAAGCCGCGTCGATCTGTTCACGGCCCTCGTGGAAGTGGGACCAGCCTTCGTAGTGCACCGGCACTATTCGCCGTGGGCGGATCCGTTCGCAAAGAGCGGCGGCGTCCTCTCCGGTCATCGTGAAGCGTGCGGGACCGGTCAGGCCGAACTGCACCTTGCCCAGGTGCAGGATCGCGATGTCCACGTCGAAGCGATTCGGGACCTCGTGCAGGGCGGGAAAGAGCACGGTGTCGCCCGAGATCCACACCACTGTCTCGGCATGCGGCGGGCGCAGCGCGAAGCCGGTGGTCGGGCCGACGATCGGCAGGCTCCACGCGGGACCGTGCCGGGACGGGGTGGCGGTGACCTCCACGCCTTCGATCCTGGTGCTCCGCCACGGCGCCAAGCCGGTGGCTCCGAGCCGCCTACCGGCCTTCACCGTGGTCACCACGACCGGCGCCGAGGGCAGCAGGGCCCGTCCGGCGTCGTCGAGGTTGTCGGCGTGCTGGTCGTGGGTGAGCAAGATTCCGTCGAGCCGGCCCAGGTCCTCGACCGACAGGGCCGGGCCCGCGGTCTTGCGTGACGACGTGCCCCAGCCGAACGGGTAGCGCCGACCGGGGGCGTCGAAGGTCGGGTCGACCAGCAGCCGTACGCCGTCGAGCTCGAGCAGCGTGGTCGGGCCGCCGATGTGGGTGATGGTGACGTCGTTCATCGTGCGTCAAGCACCGCCGATCGCCCTGGAGCGCGCCCGGCCTCGCCGTGCGGCACCCGGGCGGCACCACGCCCGTTGGCGCGTGCCGACCACCATCTCGTCCCGCGCGGCGTACCCCGCCTCGCGCCCGAACAGCCGCACGGGCCGACCCTATCGATCTCGGGGCGGTCCGCGCAGCGGCTATTCGTGCAGCGTCTTGGGCCTTTGGCGCCGCATCGGACCGACGGTGGCGCTTTTCGCGAAGGGTGCGGCGGTTACAGGCCCGAGAGCCGTTGACCCGCGCGTACGACCGCCATCGCGTGGCGCTCACCGGGACGGCGGCCGAGGCGTTCGATCGGACCGCTTATCGAGATGGCGGCGATGACCCGGCCCGTCCGGTCGCGGATCGGGGCCGAGACACTCGCCACGCCGGGCTCGCGTTCGGCGACACTCTGGGCCCAGCCGCGCCGGCGTACCTCGGCCAATGTGCGGCCGGTGAACTTGCAACGGGGCAGCAGCGGCATGACCGCCTCGGGCGGCTCCCAAGCGAGCAGGATCTGGGCGGCGGAACCGGCCACCATCGGCAGCACCGAACCGATCGGGACGGTGTCGCGCAGACCGCTCGCGCGCTCGGCCGCGGCCACGCAGATACGCTCGTCGGCACGGCGCAAGTAAAGCTGTGCGCTTTCGCCGGTGGCGTCCCGCAATGCGGAAAGAAGCGGTTCGGCGGCGGTCAGCAGCACGTCCGGCGCCGCGTTGGCCAGCTCGCCGAGACGGGGGCCGGGCCGCCAGCGGCCCTGGGTGTCCCGCACCAGCATTCGGTGGATCTCCAGGGCCTGGGCCAGGCGATGTGCGGTTGCCCGCGGAAGCTTCGTACGGTCGACGAGTTCGGCCAGACTGGCGCCGTCGACACACGCTGCGAGGATGACTACCGCCTTGTCGAGAACGCCGACACCGCTCATACTGTGTCCCACAAGCCGAAACATACCTCCCAGAATTTAGGATGTCCAGATGGTGGGAGTCACTCCGAGGACCCTGGCCGAAAAGGTCTGGGACGACCATGTCGTGCGTGCTGCCGAGGGTGAGCCTGATCTGCTCTACATCGACCTGCACCTGCTGCACGAGGTGACCAGCCCGCAGGCGTTCGACGGCCTGCGCGTGGCCGGTCGAGGCGTGCGCCGCACCGATCTCACACTCGCGACCGAGGATCACAACACCCCGACCGGCTATGCCGACCCGGCGTTCAACACGCGGCGCGGTGAACTCATCACGATCGCCGACACCACCTCGCGGACGCAGATCGAGACGTTGCGTAAGAACTGTGCCGAGTTCGGTGTGCAGATCCGCCCGCTCGGTGACGTCAATCAGGGCATCGTGCACGTGATCGGCCCCCAGCTGGGCCTCACCCAGCCCGGCACGACGATCGTCTGCGGTGACTCGCACACCGCCACCCACGGCGCGTTCGGCGCGCTCGCCTTCGGCATCGGCACCAGCGAGGTCGAGCATGTGCTGGCCACCCAGACGCTGCCGCAGTCGAAGCCGAAGACGATGGCGGTCACCGTGGTCGGCGAGCTGCGTCCCGGCGTCAGCGCGAAAGACCTGATCCTCGCGCTCATCACGCAGACCGGCACCGGCGGCGGCAACGGCCACATCGTGGAGTACCGGGGGGACGCCATCCGCAAGCTCTCGATGGAGGGCCGGATGACCATCTGCAACATGAGTATCGAGTGGGGCGCCAAGGCCGGCATGATCGCGCCCGACCAGACCACGTTCGACTACCTCGCGGGCCGCGAGCACGCGCCCACGGGCGCCGAGTGGGACGCCGCCGTGGCGTATTGGAAGACTTTGGGCACTGACGAGGACGCGGCGTACGACACCGAGATCGTGCTCGACGCGGCGACGATCAGCCCGTTCATCACGTGGGGCACCAACCCGGGCCAGGGCGCACCGCTCGACGGCGTCGTCCCCGACCCGGACGAGTTCGTCGAGGAGACCGACCGCAACGCCGCCC
>DASRYP010000451.1:0-11632 GCA_035687165.1 Actinoplanes sp.
CGCCTCCGCTGTCGTCTTCCTGCTTTCCTCGGACGCCAGTTTCATAACCGGGGAGAACCTCATGGTCGACGCCGGATACACCGTGGTTTGAGGCGGACTCCGCTCAGGTCCCGGTCGGTGAGACATCTTTATTCGCCAGAAAGCCGGTGCGCCGGTCCTTGAGCGGAAAGTCCGGAGGAATCCTTTGACCAGCAACTTGAAAGGTACTGGACCAGTGGTCGGTGGTGACGACACCGACCGGCGTCACGAACACGACGGGGCCGTCGCCCACGTACTCACTCGGGCTTATGGCCTCGAAACACCTCGAACACGGCTCCTCAACCGGGAGAGCGTCAATAGCGTCTGGCGGGTCGATACCCCGGACGGGCGGTACGCGCTCAAGCGGCTCGGCCGAACCGTTACCCCTGCTTGGCTGGCTTTCGAGAGCGTGGCCATGTCGCGGATCGCCGCTGAGATCCCGGTATCGTTGCCGGTCTTGACGCTCACCGGCGCTAGTTCTGCTGCGTATGACGGCTCCACCTGGCAGCTGCGACCCTGGAGACTGGGACGGCCTTTCGATTCCACGCGGCTGGATGACATCGAGCGAGCCGGCACCTTCATGTCCTCGCTGCATGGAATTCCGGTCGAAGGAATGCCCGCGGACGGGCACTGCTCCACCCGGAACCTGGAGTTCTGGATCGGCACCCAACGGCCTTTGCATACCGTACTGGACGAGGTTGACGAGATCACCGCTCCGTACGCCGGCGCCGCCGTCCGTGCGGCCGCCCGCAGGGCCTACTCGGGCGTACTGCTTCGGGCCCGGACCGAACTCGCCGGATACGCGGACCTTCCAGAGGTGCTCACCCACGGCGAGGTCGCCGGCTCCAACCTGCTCTACCGCGAGGACGGGGAACTCGAATGCGTCCTCGACTGGGACGCGCTACAACTGCGTTCCCGCGTCTATGACATCGCGCGGGCGCTGCTGTTCCTGCCCCGTCGTGGACGCTCCGGCGGCTTTCAGGTGGTACCCGACCGGGCCAAAGCGGTGCTCGACGCCGCGACAACACACCAGCGGCTCACGCTGGACGAACTCAAGGCTCTGATACCAGTGCTGGAGCTCAACTTCGTGCCGTCGCCGGATTACCTCCGCCAGATCGTGCGACACACACCGGGAATTGTCGAGTGGTACCTGGGCTGGCGGGCCGAGGGCGCCGCGACGGTTCGCGACATTCTCTCGCCCCTCGTGAACACTGCCGGGCGGAGAACCGCACCTTGACACCGGCCGCGCAGGCCGGGCCTCGAACGACATCCAGGACCTGCTTTGGAGGTATGAATGACGCGACTCGCGATCCTGGGCGGTACGCCCGCGCTCAAACCAGCCGAGCGGCCACTATGGCCGGTGATCACTGAAGCGGACATCGGCGCGGTAGTGGCGCTGCTCCGGCGTGGCGAGATCACCTACACCGCCACCGGGGGTGAGGTCCGGGCCTTGGAGGACGCCTATCGCCGGCGACTGGGCGCGGCGTACGCCATCGCGGTCAACTCGGGCACCTCTGCCCTGCATTCGGCGTTTTTCGGCCTCGACCTGCGCCCCGGCGACGAGGTCATCTGCCCCGCCTACACCTTCCTCGCCAGCGCCATGCCGATTTTCGCCTGTAATGGCGTCCCGGTCCTGGCCGACGTGGATCCTGATACCGGCATGCTGGACCCGGACGGGCTGGCCGCGCACATCACACCCCGGACCAAGGCGGTCGTAGTCGCTCACCTCATGGGATATCCCGCCGACGTGAAGCGCATCACCGCCATCGCACGGGAGCACGGACTGACAGTGGTGGAGGACTGCGCGCAGTCTCACGGCGCGGAGTGCTCGGGCCGTCCCGTCGGCCGGCACGGAGACGTCGCCGCCTTCAGCCTCCAGGCCAAGAAACACGTCACCGCGGGGGAGGGCGGCGTCCTGATCACCGACGACCGCCGGATCTACGAGCGGGCGGTGATGCTCGGACACGGCATCGACCTTGGTGCGCAAGCCGTGACCAGCGAGGAATACTCCGCCTACGGCCGGACCGGCTTCGGCCTCAACTACCGTATCCATCCGGTCGGCGCAGCTCTTGCCAATGGTGCTCTGGCTCGGCTCGACACCGTACTCGAGGGCCGGGAGAAGAACTACAACCAGCTGGGCGGTTACCTGAACGGCATCCCCGGCATCACCGCGCCGGTGTGGCAGCCGCACGTGGACCGCGTGGCTCACTATGTGAGTTACCAGCCCCTGTACCAGGCCGAGGAACTCGGCGGTCTGCCCGTCGAGGTCTTCACCGCGGCGGTGGCGGCCGAGGGCGTGCCGCTGACCCGGCCCACGTCGCCTCCGCTGCATCGCGAGGCCGCCTTTCTCAGCCCGGGGCACTCCGGCACGTACCACCCGGGCGACAACGCCTATCGCTCCTATCGAGGCGACGATTTTCCGGGTGTCGACGCGTACCTGTCCCGTGCCCTGCGGCTGCCGGTCTACTCCGATGACCGCGCCGGCCTGATGGCTTCCTGGGCCGAGGCGATCCGGAAGGTCGCCGACCACGCCGAGGAGCTGCGCGACCGCCACAACGCCGGCGACCTCGCCCTTCGGCGCTAACTGGGTAGTTGCGTCCCGAACGCGGAGGGGAGCTTGATGTAGGTAGAGCTTCGTGAAGCGGTGCTGCACGAGAGATGGAGGTAGGCCCTCTGGAGCCAATGCCACGAAGACTAAAATGATCATGGTGTTGAGCTGCGGTTTTGTGGGGTTTCCAGGGACTTCGGTGTGTAGGCGTGCCGGCGGGTGCGTTGCGGTGGGCTGGTCGGCGCGGTGCCGGGTTGGCGGGGTTTGATCGATGGCCCGGTGTGCCCGGGTGTCCGTTCTGATCCTTTATGGCTAGTCGGGTTATGGCTGGCCGGGGTTGGTGCTGGGCGGCTCGCTCGGGTGCGGGTTGCCGGATCCGGCAGGGGTGCCGCGGTCGGCTCGGGTGGGGTTATCGGCCAGAATCGGATAGTTGCCGGCCCCGGGTGGCGGGTACTGGCGGCCTGGCCGGGTTTCTTGACCGGGTAGCTGTTGTGCCGGGCCCGTCGGACCGCGCGGGGGCAGCTGCGGTGCCGGCGGTCGGGGTTGAGCTTGCGGGTGATCTCGGCGTGCACGACCGGTAACGCCTGCGCCCAGTCGTCAGGACCTGTAGTGATCTCTGTGTAACGGGTTGAGTCCAAGATCCGTTAAGCCGGTATGAGCCGGTTTCGCACAGATAGGAGAGGGCCGATGGCGCTCTCGTCAGTGGAACAGTCCTCGAGCGATTTCGACGCGGAGGTCACGGAGTTGCGTGAGTGGATGGCCGGCGGGCCGCGGCTGCCTCTCGCGGAGCCGGTCCTGGACGAGGCCGCGGCGCGGCAGGCGGCACGTAAGGCGGTCGCGGATCTCGTCGATGAGCGGGCGATGGACCGGGTGCTGGAGCAGATCAAGGGTGACGGGTTGCGGTTGACCGGGCCGGGCGGGTTCCTGTCCGAGTTGGTCAAGTCGGTCCTGGAGCGTGGCTTGCAGGCGGAGTTGTCCGAGCATCTGGGGTATCGGGCCCACGACGCGGCGGGTAAGGGGTCGGGGAACTCGCGCAACGGGTCGACGCCCAAGACGGTGCAGTCGGAGATCGGGCCGATCGATGTGCGGGTGCCCCGGGACCGGGCGGGCACGTTCACCCCGATGCTGCTGCCCAAGCATTCCCGTCGGCTGGGCGGGCTGTCGGATGTGGTGATCAGCCTGTACGCGGGCGGGATGACGGTGCGGGACATCTCGCATCACCTGCACCGGGTGTACGGCACGGAGGTGGGCCCGGACACTATTTCCACGATCACCGACGAGGTCCTCGAGGAGATCAAGGTGTGGCAGCACCGGCCGCTGGATGAGGTGTATCCGATCGTGTACGTCGACGCGTTGATGGTGAAAGTCCGTGATGGTGCCACGGTGCGTAACAAGGCTTGTTATCTAGTCGTCGGGGTCGGTGTCGACGGTGTGAAGCACGTGTTGGGGATCTGGGTCCAGCAGAGCGAGGGCGCGAAGTTCTGGATGCAGGTGTGCACCGAGTTGCGTAACCGCGGGGTCCGCGATGTGCTGATCGCGTGCTGTGACGGGCTGACCGGGTTGCCGGAGGCGATCGAGGCGGTCTGGCCGCACACCACTGTGCAGACGTGCACCGTTCACTTGATCAGGGCGTCGATGAAGTTCGTGTCCTACAAGGACCGCAAGGCCATGTCGGCGGCGTTGAAGGGAGATTTACACCGCGGCGACCGCGGACGCGGCGGAGTCGGCGTTGCTCGCCTTCGCCGACATGCCGTTGGGCCGCAGGTATCCGGCGGCGGTCGCGGTATGGGAACGCGCCTGGGCGGGTAGCTCCGGCGCGTTGCCGCGCCGGAGCCCCCTAAGAACCGGACGTGCGAGTCGTCCCCGCATCCGGCTCAAGCAAACCCAGAGGTGTCGCGGGATTCTGCGACGGGGTGTCGTGCGCGTTCCTTGCGCCGCGCGGCTTTGCGGGCGCAGTGGGTGTGCACGAGGCGTGAAGCGAGCGGACCGTTCGGTATCACGGCCTGCTGGTCGGCGGTGATCGCCTGACGGCGGATCCCGACCGGACCACGGTGATCCATTGTTCCCATTCATCGGGAGACTGCGGTTCGTGGTCAGCGTGCAGGAGCAACTGGTGGCAGAGCGGACATCGTCCGCGCTGACGTTCCAGTTGGATCAGTCCCCATCGGTCGATGGGTGGTTTCCTGCGTCGCTTGCGGGCCGCCCAGTAGCCGGTTCGGTCGGGGTCGTCCGGAGAGGCGAACCCGTCGACCATCTGGTGCCGGACGATCTTTGTCCAGGCCGTTTTGGTGAGATAGGCGCCGCTGTCGCGGTCGCCGAACACCCACCGGTCGGATCTGGCGGTGTTGAACGCGTCGTAGTAGCGGGCGGTCACCCACTTCTTCGACTTGTTCCGGTGGCCGCGCACCGACCAGGTCGTCGGCGTATCTCACCACGACCGGGCTGCCGGGCGCGCTGTGACCGACATGGGTGCCGGTCAGATAACGCACCCCAGCGGCTTGCTCCATCCCATGCAGAGCGACGTTCATGAGCAACGGACTGATCACCCCCGCCTTGCGGGGTGCCTTCCTCCGTCGGGGCGAACCGGCCGCGATCGACCACCCCCGCCTTCAACCAGCGGCGGACGTGTTCCCGCGCGGGGAACTGCCCGAGCCGGTCGAGAAGCACCTGGTGATCGATACGGTCGAACGCCGCCGCCAGGTCCGCGTCGAGGACCCATACCCGCTTGGACCGAGGGCCCTTGCCGGTGGAGAAGATCGCTTCGATCGCGTCGTGGCAGCCGCGGCCCGGCCGAAATCCATAGGATCTCGGCTCGAACCGCGCTTCCCACTCCGGTTCCAACGCGTTGAGCACGACCGCCTGCAACGCGCGATCAGCGATCACGGGAATGCCGAGTGGGCGCCGTTTGCCCCCTGCCTTCGGGATGAACACCCGGCGCACCGGCATCGGAACCCACGACGAAGACCGCTGCTGAACCCAGCGGGCCAGCTCACTTCTCGCCTCAGGCCACAACGCCACCGCGCCGTCGACACCGGCCGTGTTACGACCGGTGTTCTGCTGCGCGACCCGCCGAACCGCCACCAGGGCGTTGGACCGGCACCGCAGCATCAACCGTTGCAGATTGCGGACCTTGTTCAGGTCCCCGTCCCGCGACGCCGTGAAGATCCGCTGCCGCAGACGCCGTACTTCCTTCTCGGCTGTGTCCCAATCGATCGAGTCCCAGTCAAGCAGGCCGCCCTCCGGTCCGTTCACCGCGACCACGGCCGCAGTGTCCAACGTGCCCTTCGGTTCCAGCATCGTCGTCATCGTCACCTTCACAGGTTCACCCGACCCGCGTCAGCGCCCTTTCAGGCCGAGGCAGCCGCCTCTATCCGGCCGGTTATCCACAACGACCAGCGGAAGTCTGGTCCTCACGCCGTGGTTTCCCGATGTCTTTCGACCGCCGGCATTCGCTTCTCGGGTCATCCGTCGCCCGCTGGGGACATCGGCCTTCCTCACGGTCGGCTCACCGGCAACCAGCGCCGGACCCCAACGGGATTGTCACGTTCCGCACATCCAAGATGCGACCGGATTGGGTGCCCTCTCGACCCCGGGGCGGCGGTACTCACCCGGCTGGATCGCTCTCTCTCCACCGGCGCCTGCCGCTTTCCAACGGCCAGCCCTGCTCGGCCCGCTACCACGTCCCACCTGCGGGCCTCGACGATGACGAGGCAACACCGAGGGTTCACTTGCGTTCACCCGCCCGGTCTTTCCCTCACCCGTGGCCCTCGGATGGAACGAGAGCCCTTCGGCTTGAACCCCGGGCTTCGCACCCCACGGTTACCCGCGACGCGCGCCGGGGCGGGAACAGGCCACCGAGCACGGACCTGGGCTACGTCACCGCCATCACAGCCTCCCATCGACGCATCCACTTGAAATGTGCGACCTCGTGTCGCACGGACCGGTTCATTCCGTTCCTCGCGTTCCCGCCGGAGGTCAGGAAGATCATTTATACGACCAATGCCATCGAATCTTTCAACTATCAAATCCGAAAAATCATTAAGAACCGTGGGCATTTCCCGACCGACGATGCCGTGGTGAAGCTGATCTGGCTCGCGATCGCCGACATCGAGGACAAACGCGCCCGGCAACGCGCCGCCGAGGCCGGCAAGCCCGCGGGTACCCGCACAGCCCCGCCGCGCATGGTCGAAGGCGCCGGCGTGCAGGGCTGGAAACAGGCCCTGAATTCCCTGGAAATGTTCTTCCCAGGCCGTATCCCCGTCGATGCCACATAGTTAGACAGAACGGCACGTTACACAAAGATTCGGACAGGCTCCTGGCCCGAGCGATCGAACGTGCCGAAAAAGCCCAACAACTCAGCGCTCGTGACGATGAACTGCGTCGGCAGTCCAGCATCCGGCAGCGCACGAGTATGGACATGCGAAGCTGCGCGCCGCAGCTGGCGTGCGAGAAGACCGACGGGCTTCGGGCGGCATAGTTGGCCTAACGTGCCGCTGTTCAGAATTCGGAGCTCGGAAACTTCGAATACCGTTCGACCCGACCCGAGGTGCTCCGGTGGCCCGCCAGCTGCGCCTGAGTCTGATTGCATACGGTTGCTTTGCCTGTCGACGTAGCCCGCTGCAGGGGTGCAGGCGGTGTCGATGTGCATGTTCAGGCGTCAGGCGCAGTCCACCGGTAGTGACGTTTGGGGCTTTGGGCAGGTCCTACGACCTCAATAGTCTCGGTCTTGGCCAGAGCGCGTAGATGATTCAAGACGGCGTTCCGGGACAGTCCGGTCATTTCAACGAGTTCGCTTGCCGTCGCTTCTCCGCGTGCCTTGAGTGCTTCGGCGACGTCGGGCGGTGATTGAGGCGATAGCGCCGAGAAGAGGTCGGGAGCCCGTGATTGGCCTGAGGCTGCGGGGTCGAGGACGTACCGCGCGTAGCGCCTGCCGCCTTCTTTCATTGCCAGTCCTTGATCGACGAGGTCGCGGAGGACCTGGCCGGCTGCTACGCGGTCGACTCCCCATTGCCGGAGCATCTCGTTGGTCAGGTAGTCGTCGCGCAGCATAGCGAGAGCGAGGTGATGTGCCTGCGTGGGCAGATGGGCCCCGAGTCGGGAGATCCAACCGCGGACCTCGGGGCTGAGGAGTTCCGAGCGTGCCATGGTGACCACGAAGCTGGCGATCGAGCTGCGAAAGCTCGGCCGGGGTAGTCCTCGGCGCCGGGCCACGGCCAGCATTGCGGGGATGCCGGAGGATCTGTTCTCCGCGACGAGTTCGTTTGACGACGGGAGGTAGGTGTCTGCGAGGAGGCTGCTCAGTACCGCGTTCCGGGATGACGAAATGCCTTCCTCGCCGAGTTCGTCGACGATGACTCCGCCGTAGAGTCCGCCGGGGCTGCGGACGACGAGGCGGTCAGGGAACAATTCGATCTGAACTTGGGTGCCTCGGGTCACCGGGCTGTAGTCGCGGTGCATCAGGGCATTGACGACCGCCTCGCGTACCGCTTCCAAGGGGTATTCGATCTCGTCTACGCGTGAGCCGTGCTCGCTGATGACTGCTCGGACCGCGAGGTTTCGGCGAAGCATGGCCAGCGTCGTCTCGACCATTTCAGGGATGGGGCCGCGGACTGTCTGGTTGTCGAGGAACCGGGTTCCTGAGCTGGTGTCCGGGCTGTGTACGACGACCGAGACCATCAGCTGGGGGAAGAACTGCTGAGGGAATTGTCCGAAGACCAACAACCCCGCCAGTGTCAGCGGGGCGGCCGCGGAACTCCCGGCGGTGATGCCGAGGCGAAAGAGGACCGTCGTGTCGTCGGACTGTGCGAGTTTGGGGAACCCGGCGCGAACCCGGCGCAGGGTGCGCCGCAACGCCTCGTCGTCCAAGTCCTGCACAGAGGTTCCGTCGATGACCTCGCGGTCGTAGACCGGTTGAGTCCGCGCTGCCATGATGAGGGCGATCTCCGCCTCGGTCATGTGCCGATCGCCGTCTCCTCCGCGAAGGTAGTAACCACCTGAGATTCCTTGGGCGGTGACGTAGGCGGGGCGCCGGTCCGCCGACATCGGGGGGACCTCGGCCGCGACCAGCTGCTGGCCCTCGACCTCGACGCTTTCAGCGCTCATGGGCCCATCTCATCATCTGAGCTTCACACCATGCAAGTGATGTGTGAAGCTGTGTGAAGTCGTGTGAAGACTGCGGCGTATCGCTACGCCGGGCCGCGACGTTATCTTCCCGCTGGCCCACCGTGCGGATGCGGGCGCATCGTAAGACTTGCGCGGTCCTGCAGGTGCAAAGTCGAGGAGGTGCGCGACCGCCGTCGTTCCGCGGCGATGCGGTCTTCCGCAGTGTGCACGTGATGCGGTTCCGGGTACCTTGAAGAAGTGCTGCCTCTGGTAACGCACGGTTAACTTGCCCCCTCCGATGCATCCACCCGCGGGGTCCATGCACTGTCGGCGTGGCCGTAAACTGCGACCGTGCTGTACTGGTTGTTGTTGGCTGCCGGCGATTCGCCTAAACACCTTGACCCGGACACTTTCAAAGATCATTTGACCAGCACCATGTTCGCTCACCTGGTCGCAGTAGGCGCCGTCGGGACTGTCGGCGTCGGTACGAAACTCATCAAGGCCGAGATCGAGAGTTCACTGAGGCAACGCAAGTCGGTCAGTGTCGGCCTATTCAGCGATGCGACCGGGCGGCGACCGTCATGGTCATCCTCGAGCCGCCGCAGTTCCCGCCCGCGCAAGGCAACCAGCCGGATGCCAGACAGCCGGCAGGCGCGACTCTTTTGAACGCGCGACGGGGGTGAGCACGTCCAAGCCGAAGTAGCAGCGGCCACGGGCGCTCGCGCTCGATTCGTAGACTGCGGCCTATGGCTGAGCAATCCGGGAGCGGTGCGCTGGACGAGGAGCGACTCCTGCGCGGAACGATCGATCCGGCCCACGTCTTCCCCCCCGATCGTGTACGTGCCGTGTGCACCGGCGCAGAGCGAGGGCGAGCTGACCATTGACCTGCGCCCGACCAAGGACGGCCGGTTGGCGATGCTGGTCTATTCGTCGATGGACCGCCTGATCGCGTACTGCGGACCTGCCCAGCCGTGGACGGTGATGGCCACCCAGGATCTCGAGCAAGCCCGGCTGGCTACCGGTTTCGAGTTGATCCTGCTCGACCTCGACATTCCCGAGGAGCTGCGCCGTACCGGGGAGAGAATCTGATGGCCAGCGAGACGAGGGCCAATCTGCCCACACTGGACTCGATCGCGGGCCGGCTGAGCCAGGCGGCCGACACGTTGGACGCGGTCGGCAAGGCGTCGCCGGGTGTGCCGGACGCGGGTGACGTCGCCGAGATCATGGGTGCGGCCCTCGCGCACCTGACCCAGAATGCGGCGAACGTCGTGCTCGGGATGAAGGGAGCCAGCGAGGAAGTCGGTAAGGCCCGCCAGGACTACGCCGCCCACGACCAGGCCGCAGCCGAGTCGTTGCGAGGGTACTGACATGTCGATCGATACCCGCCTCGACGGTGACCCGGGCAGTATCCGGGCCTCGGCCGATTGGCTCGGAAAGCAACTGTCCGCCGCAGTCGACCAGACCGTCACCGACCTGTTCGCTGTACGCGACCAAGCCGAGACCGGCTGGCGGGGCGATGCCGGGCCGGCCTTTCACGGCAAGATGGACACGAGCGGCCGCAGCGTCGACAACCTGCGCGCAGACGTCGACAGCGTCGCGGGCGCGTTCAACTCGTACGCCGACGACCTCACCACCGCCCAGGCCGGCATGGACCGGGCCCGCGGCATCGCAATCGACGGCGGCCTCGAACTGCAGGGCACCACGATCCTCGACCCGGGCGCCGGGCCCACGGTTCCGGCGGCGCCCCCGACCACCGCGACGGCCGAGCAAGTGCAGGGGTACAACGCGCAGGTCACCGCCTACCACACGCACCAGACCAAACTGACCGCGTACGCGCAGGCCCAGGGTCAAGCCACGTGGACGCGGGAGATCGGCGACTTCGCCAAGGACACCCTGAACAATGTCATCGGCGATCTCAAGGCGAAGCCGGTCATCGTGGCGGCCGGCTTCGCCAACGAGGGCGTCATCGGCGCGCTCGCCGCGAAGCACGTCGGCATCCTCAAGGGGCAGGCGCAGGCCTTCCGAGAGGAATCGGAGACGGCCAAGGCGCGCTATCTGAAGGCGTCCGGCGGCAGCCCCGAGGCCAAGGCACTCAACCTCGAGTCGTACAACAAATATTTGGAAGCCGACAAGTGGGAGCGCACCGCGGCCCGGACCGGCAGCAAGATCGAGGCGCGCGCCTGCCGATCATTGGACTCGCGGTCACCGCCGTCGACATCGGCTACGACATTCACACGGGCAAACCCGCCGGCAAGGCGATCATCAGCGGTCTCGGCGGCGCCTTGGACGCCGCCTACGACGGTCTGCCGCAGGGTACCCGGGACGCGATCGAGGGCGGGTTCACCGCCGTCGGTCACGGCTTGGAAGATGCCGGTGACGCCGTTGGCGACACCGCCAAGAAAGTCTGGAACTCCATCTTCTGACCGACTTCGTAGAGGCGGACGCGACATGATGCCGAACCAGGACCCGCCGGCCGGCTGGCCGAGGCCGCGCCGGTCGGCCGGGCGGGTGGCCTCCGTAGCGGGCTTCGCCCTGCTCACGCTGATCACCGCCGCGGTCGTGGCCGCCGACGTCGCCACGGGAGAGGCCGTCCAGGCGCTGATCTGGGCGGTTGCCGTGCTGATGTTCGCCCATCTGGCTGGCATGTCGGCGAGCATGCTGCGCCGACCCGCCCCGTCTACCCAGCCGCTCGCCAGCGGGACCACCGACGAGGGCGAGTCAGGACTGGCTTTCGCCTACTCGCGATGGCCGTACTACTGGCTCTGCGCCGTCCTTGTCGCGGTGGCGCTGTTCGCGGCCGGCCTCGCAGTCGTCTTCGCCGCACAGGGCACAGTGGCCGGCTGGGTGCTGGCCGCGATCTTCGCCGCGGGTGCGCTGTTCCTGGCCTGGTTCCTCACGGTGCTGCTGCGCCTCGCCCCCGGAGTGGTGGTCCTGACTCCTTCGGGCATTTACCATCGCGGGCTG
>DASRYP010000452.1:0-7754 GCA_035687165.1 Actinoplanes sp.
TTCGTGGGGATGGGCGCGCTCGCGGCGGTCCTCGCGGTGTTGCTCACCCTCTTCTCGCCGCCGTCGGTGGTCGCCTGGATGACCGTCGCCTTCGGGCTGGCCGCCACCTTCTTCGCGACCGGCACCCTGCTGCTGCCCGGCTCGGGCAAGGGCTGGATGGTCCACTCCCGGCGTGCCTTCGACGGCCTCGGTCTCGGTGTCAGCCTGGCCTTCGCGGGCTACCTGATCACTCCGGTCGAGGCCGCGCGCCCGAGCGGCCTGCCGGTGACCCTGATCGGCGCGACCGGCGTCGCGATCGTCCTGGTCGCCATGCTGCGCGGCTGGCCGGCTCGGTGGCCCGCGGTCCGCTGCGGGGTCGGCGCGATCCTGGTGCTCCTCGGCATCGGCTCGATCACGACGTTGCTCACGATTGATGCCGGCGGCCCGCCCCTCGCGCTGGCCGGGCTGCCGATCGTGCTCGGCCTGGGGCTGACCGCCGAGGGCGGATCGCGTCGCGACCTGCCCGCGGTCCCGCTCGAGCCCCGCAACCCTGACCAATATCTTGCGAGCTATCCGCTGCTCGCCGTGCCGGCCGCGGTCGGAGTGGTGGCCTCGGTCTGGCATCTGATCGTGGAGCGCACGTTCGACACCACCGGCATCATCCTGGGCATCGCGATGGTCGCCGTGCTGGCCATGCGCGAGCTGCTCGTCGTGCATGACATCCGGCAGTACGCGGGCCAGTTGCAGACCGCCGAGGCGCATTTCCGCTCCCTGGTCGCCGGTGCCACCGACCTGACCCTGGTGCTCGACGAGAATCTGCGGATCACCTGGCAGTCACCGGCCGCGTCCCGACTCTTCGGGCTCAACGACGACGAGGTGGTGGGGCGTGCATTCGCCGAGCTGATCCACCCGGACGACGTCGAGGAGGCCCGTGAGGTGATCGACGCGGTGCTCGCCGGTGGCACCGCCGACGGGCCGCCGGCGCTGGTCACCGCGCGGGTGCGGGACGGCGCCGACCTGTGGCGGGACACCGAGTCGACGATCGCCGACCAGCGCACGGTGCCCGAGGTGGCCGCGCTGGTGGTGCACGTGCGCGACATCGGCGAGCGCCGCCACCTGGAAAAGACGCTGCACAAGCTCTCGTACACCGATCAGCTGACCGGGCTGGCGAACCGCCGGGCTCTGATGCGGGACCTGCTGGCCTATCGCCGCCGCGCCGGCCGTCAGGGCACCCTGCTCGTGATCGACCTGCATGGCCTGGCCGAGATCAACGACAGCCGTGGCCGCGAGCTCGGCGACGCGGTGCTGATCGAGGTAGGCCGTCGCATCCGCGGGCTGCTCGCCGACGAGGACATCCCGGCCCGGCTGGGGGGCGACGAGTTCGCGGTGCTGACCGCCGACGGTGCGGTGCTGGCCTACGCCCTGGCGACCCGCATCGCGGCGGCGGTGGCCGAGCCGCACCAGCTTCCGGGGGCGATCGTCGAGGTGCACACCAGCATCGGGCTGGCCGAACTGGTGGGCGGAGGCGACTCCGAAGAGGTGCTGAGGCAGGCCGACCTGGCCCGGCGCAGGGCCCGGCAGCTCGGACTGGACCGGGTGGAGTGGTACGACCCGGACGTCGAGATGAAGCTCAACCGGCGGATGGATCTCGAGCGCGAGGTGCTGGGAGCAGCCGATCGCGGGGAACTCGACCTGGTCTTCCAACCGGTGGTCGATCTGCGCGACGACCAGCCGGTGGGGGTGGAGGCGCTGCTGAGGTGGCGGCATCCGCAACTCGGCACGATCCTGCCGAACGAGCTGCTGCCGATCGCCCGGGCGGTGGGGATCTCGGCCGAGCTCGACGAGTGGGTTCTCGACCGCGGGTGCAAGCATCTGTCGGCCTGGACGGGTGGCGACAACGGGTTCTGGCTGTCGGTGAACGTGTCGCCGCGGGAGCTGCTGACGGCCCGGTTCCCGGACCGGGTGGCGTCGACGCTGAAGAGATACGGGATCGCGCCCGAGCGGCTCGTGGTCGAGGTGGCCGAGGCGTGGATCGCGGAGGACGTGCCGGCGATCGTGGCGTCGCTGGCCGGCCTGCGCAAGCTCGGCGTCCGCGCGGCTCTCGACGACTTCGGCGCCGGCCAGGCGTCGCTGTCGCATCTGCGTCGGCTCCCGGCCGACATGCTCAAGCTGCATGCCTCGCTGGTCAACGCCGTCTCCGAGTCCGCACCGGGCAGTGGTCCCGCGGTCATCGACGTCGTGGTCAGCCTCGGCCGCCGCCTCGGCCTCGAGATCGTCGCCAAGGGTCTCGAGACCGATCAGCAGCGCGACCGCGCGGCTCAGGCGGGCTGCTTCTACGGGCAGGGGTTCGCCTTGGGGCGCCCCGCTCCAGCCGAGCGCATCGAGGCCTACTTGGAGAGTCACCGCGCCTGACGCCCGGGCCGGCGGGGGTCAGGCCTGGCGGCGTACGAAGAGGCAGGCGGTCATGGCGATTGGCAGGGTCGCCACGAAGGCGGCGCGCGCCGGGGGGACCACGTACGGACGGCACTCGGTCACGTTCCCGGGCGTCCGGTCCCGACCTCGAGATCTCGCTACTTGCGGGATGCGAGGTCACGGCGGGCTCTCTAGCGGGGTGGGGCTGTGCTTCCGCGAGGGGTGAGGTGGGCTGTGCCCGCCTCCACGTTGGACACGTCTTTGCCGTCGATGGCGGCCAGGAGTTCGCGGGCGGCGTGGGCGCCGTATTCGGCTATGTCGCGGGAAAGGGCGGTCAGCGGGGGGTGGACGAGACTGCACAAGGGAGAGTCATCCCAGGCCACAATGGACAGGTCGCCAGGCACGGAGAGGCCCATCTCCTGGGCCACCGCCAGGCCGGCTATGGCCATCACGTCGTTGTCGTAGATGATGGCGGTGGGGCGGTCGGCGCCGATCAGGAGCCGGCGTGTCGCCCGGCCGCCCTCTTCGCCGGTGTAGTCGGACGGCATTGTCACCGCCTCGTTGAGGCCCAGGGCGGCGCAGATGTCGGTGAACGCGCGGGTGCGGGTCTGCGTGTGCAGCAGGTCGGGGAGGCCGCCGACCCGGGCTATCCGGCGGTGGCCCAGCGCGACCAGGTAACGCACCGTCTCGGTGATCGCGCCGGCGTCGTCGGACCAGACCTGGGCGATGGTGCCGGTGTCGCCGGGGCCGCCGATGACGACCGCGGGCAGTTGGAGTTGTTGCAGCACGGGGATGCGTACGTCATTTTCTCGTAGGTCGGTGACGATCACACCGTCGATCCGGCGTTCGCCCCACCAGCGGCGGTAAACCTCGACCTCTAGCTCGGGAGTGGCGACGACCTGCAGGGTCAGCGCGTAGGAGCGGGCCGCCAGCTCGGCCTCGAAGCCGCTGATCAGGCCCATGAAGAATGGCTCGATGCTGAGGATGCGCGCGGGGCGGCACAGGGTCAGCCCGACGGCGCGAGCACTGGCGCCGGAGAGGGCTCGGGCGGCGCTGTTCGGGTTGAAGCCGATCTCCTGGGCGATGGCGACGATGCGCTGTCGGGTTGCCTCGGAGACGCCGGGCTGGCCGTTCAGCGCGTAGGACACCGCGCCTTTCGACACGCCCGCCCGCCGCGCGATGTCGGCGATCGTGGGCCGCTTCACTCGGTCTCCTCTGTTCCCGGCCGAGCCTACCGGCGGAGTTTATCGGTGCCGGGATCGGTAGAGCGCTCTCACAGGGAGGCTCGCCGAGATGAACGAACGGGGTCGGCGCACATTGATCGGTTAAGTGTCGAGGACCACACGCACTGTATAAACACTACGTCCGATTCATCCCGCTTAATGGGTACTGACAACGACGGCAAAACACGCCTGTAACACGGTATTGACAGTCATCAAGGCCCGTCATACGGTCTCCACAACTTATCCGGTTCAGTAAATTCTCTCCGCTCTGGAGGCGTTAATGGGACGACTGAGCAATCGGACTGTGCGGGCACTCGCTGCGGGCGTGGCGGCGACCGTGGTGATCACGGGGTGCAGCGGGCGGAGCCTCGAAGGCGACAAGGACAGCGCGGCCGGCGAGCAGATCACGCTCAAGGTGGCATTCTGGGGCGACATGGGCCTCGACGGCCTCAAGGCGGCCTACGAGAAGGACCACCCCAACGTCAAGATCGTGCTGAACACCGGCGAGTTCAACGCCCAGCACGAGGACCTGCAGAAGAAGCTGGTGGCCGGCACGGGCGCCCCGGACATCTCCGCGGTCGACGAGGGCTTCATCGTTCAGTTCCGCAACCAGGGCGACAAGTTTGTCAACCTGCTCGACAAGGGCGGCGCCGAGTTCGAGTCGCGTTACCTGTCGTGGAAGTGGAAGGCGTCGCAGTCACCGGACGGCAGGCAGATCGGCCTCGGCACCGACGTCGGCGGTCTGGCCATGTGCTACCGCTCCGACCTGTTCAAGAAGGCCGGCCTGCCCACCGACCGGGACGCCGTCTCGAAGCTCTGGACGAACTGGGACGACTTCATCGAGGTCGGCAAGAAGTACACCGCCAAGACCGGCAAGAAGTTCGTCGACTCCGGCACCAACATGTTCAACCCCGTGCTCGCCCAGCAGCCGGCCGGCTTCTACGACGAGCAGGAACAGCTCCAGATGAACGGCGGTCCGAAGGTCGCCTTCGACGTGAGCATGAAGGCGATCGAGGCCGGCATCTCCGCCAACCTGGTCAGCTTCCAGCCGAACTGGGACCAGGGTTTCAAGAAGGACCAGTTCGCCGTCCTGGCCTGTCCGGCGTGGATGCTCGGGCACATCCAGGAGACCGCGCCCGACCAGAAGGGCAAGTGGGACATCGCCGCGATCCCCGGCGGCGGCGGCAACTGGGGCGGCTCGTGGTGGACCATCCCGGCCCAGGGCAAGAACATCGACGCCGCGGCCGATTTCGTGAAGTGGATGGTTCAGCCGGCGCAGCAGATCGAGGTCTTCAAGACCGTCGGCAACCTGCCCTCGCAGCCCGCGCTCTACAAGGACCCGGCGGTGCTCGACTACAAGAAAGAGTTCATGAGCAACGCGCCCACCGGCCAGATCTTCGCGGCCACCGCGGAGAGCCTCAAGCCGCAGTACCTGGGCAAGAAGAACGGCCCGACCCGGGTGGCCGTGGAGAACGTGATCCGCCGGGTCCAGCAGGGTGGGCTCACGCCCGAGGCGGCCTGGACCGAGGCGGTCAAGCAGGCCGAGAAGGTGGCGAAGACCGGTAAGGCCTGACCCGGCATCCGACGGCGGGGCGGCGGGCAAGCCGCCCCGCCCTCCCCTAGGAGTGGCTGTGTCCCTCACCGAACTCCGGCCGGCGTCGCGTCGTCCCGTCCCGCCGCCGGCCCCCGGCAAGTCCAAGCATTGGCTCTACCGGTTCGACACCAAGACCCTCCCGTACGTCTTCATCTCGCCCTTCTTCATCCTTTTCGCGATCTTCGGGGTCTTCCCGCTGATCTTCAACGGGATCGTCGCGCTGCGGAACTGGCGGCTGGACGACCCGACGCTGACCGGCTGGGCCGGGTTCGGCAACTTCCAGCGGCTGTTCGGCGACGAGGATTTCTGGAACGCGCTGGGCAACACGTTCGGCATCTTCCTGCTCTCCACCGTGCCGCAACTGCTGGCCGCGTTGATCATCGCGAACCTGCTCAACCGCCGGCTGCGGGCCACCACGTTCTGGCGGATCGGCATCCTGCTGCCGTACCTCACGCCGGTGGTGGCCTCGACGTTGGTCTTCGCGATCTTCTTCGCCCGCGACAACGGCATGGCCAACTGGTTCCTGTCGCTGGTCGGGTTCGGGCAGGAGGCCCCGCTGGACTGGCGGGCGGCCAAGTGGAGCAGCTGGTTCGCGATCGCCACGATGGTCAACTGGAAGTGGATCGGCTACAACGCGCTGCTCTATCTCTCCGCGATGCAATCGATCCCCAAAGACGTGTACGAGGCCGCGGCGGTGGACGGCGCCGGACCGTGGCGACAGCTGTGGCGGATCACCGTACCCATGATCCAACCGGTCGTGGTGTTCACCGTGATCCTGTCGACGATCGGGGGGTTACAGCTGTTCAACGAGCCGATGATGTTCGACGAGAACCCGCAGTCGGCCGACGGCGGCACGGCCCACCAGTTCCAGACCATCGCCCAACTCATCTACAAGGTCGGCTGGAAGGACCTCGATCTCGGGTACGCCGCCGCGATGTCCTGGGCGCTCTTCCTGATCATCCTGCTCGTCGCCGGGATCAACACCCTGCTCACCAGGCGAATCGGAGGAGCCCGATGAGAACGTACGTGAACCGGGCCCCGCAGGACACCCGAGGGAGTTGGCTGACGTACGCGGGACTGACGGTTGTCCTGCTCTTCTCGGCCTTCCCGGTCTATTGGATGTTCGTCATCGCGACGAGCACCGACGCGGCCGTCGCCCAGATCCCGCCGTCGGTCGTCCCCGGCGGCGAGTTCTGGACCAACGTCAACGAGGTCTTCACGCTCAACGACGTCTTCTTCGCGGCCTCGCTGATCAACAGCGTTCTCGTGTCGGGGGTGATCACCCTGGCCACGCTGTTCTTCTGCTCGCTGGCCGGATTCGCCTTCGCCAAGCTGCGCTTCAAAGGCCGGAACGGGCTGCTGGTCGTGGTGATCCTGACCCTGACCGTGCCGAATCAGCTCGGCATCGTCGCCCTCTACATCGTGATGGGCAAGCTGGGCTGGAACGGCACCCTGCTGGCGGTCATCGCGCCCGGGCTGGTCAGCGCGTTCGGCGTCTTCTACATGCGGCAGTTCATCGCCCACGCGGTGCCGGACGAGCTGGTCGAGTCGGCCCGGATGGACGGCGCGCTGACCCTGCGCGTCTATTGGAACATCGTGCTCCCGGCCATCCGCCCGGCGCTCGCTGTGCTCGGCCTGCTCACGTTCGTGATGGCCTGGAACGACTTCCAATGGCCGCTGATCCAGCTCAACGGCACCGACTTCCCGACCTCGATGGTGGCCCTCTCCGACCTGGCCAGCGGCAACTACGTGATCTACCGCCGGGTGCTGGCCGGGGCGTTCCTGGCCACCGTTCCGCTGATCCTGCTGCTGTTGATCGGTGGGCGGCAGATCGTCCGGGGGATCATGGAAGGCGCCGTCAAGTCCTGACCACTGCGCCCTGCCCGAGGCCGATCGCCGCGGGTGGGGCGGCAGGGCAAGCAAGGGAGAACCGTGACCTCGTACCAACCCCTCCACGAAGGCTGGACCCTCTCCGGGGCCGATGTCGACGGCCTGCCGGCCACCGTGCCCGGGTGCGTGCACACCGACCTGCTGCGGGCCGGGCGGATCGAGGATCCGTACCTGGACGCGAACGAGACCGAGCTCGCCTGGATCGGGCGCACCGACTGGGACTACACGACCACCTTCCGGGCGTCGGCGGCCGGCGAGGGGGAGCGGATCGACCTGGTCTGCGCCGGGCTCGACACGATCGCCACCCTCGAGCTGAACGGCGAGACGGTCGGCGAGACCGCCAACATGCACCGGGGCTACCGCTTCGACGTCGGCGCGCGGCTGCGGGACGGCGAGAACACCCTCAAGGTCAAATTCACCAGCCCGTACACCTACGCCGAGGCTCAGCAGCAGCGGCTGGGCCACCGCCCCAACGCGTACGACGAGCCGTTCAACTTCATCCGCAAGCAGGCCTGCAACTTCGGCTGGGACTGGGGCCCGACCCTGGTCACGGCCGGCATCTGGCAGGACATCGGCTTGCACACGTGGCGGGTTGCCCGGCTCGCCCAGGTGGTTCCCCAGGTGCACCTCGAGGACGGCGTCGGCCGGGTCGACGT
>DASRYP010000453.1:0-6592 GCA_035687165.1 Actinoplanes sp.
CCGCTCCCGGCGCGATAACGGTGGGCATAGTGGCCCGCGCCGCAGATGCGGTGCAGCGGGCAGGCCTGGCACGAGTCGCACAGGGCCTTCTCGGCGATCTGCCGGGCCACGATGCCGGGATGGTCCAGCGCGGCGTCCAACGGGTCGGTGAGCACGTTGAGCCCCGTGGCGCAGGCACCCTCGTAGGTGGACTTGAGCGAGTCGACCTGTTCGAGGGCGCCGTCGGTCTCGACCACGACGACGGCGACCGGACTGAGTCCCACCTGCTCGGAACGTCCGGGACCGCCCAGCGCCAGGGCCAGCACGTCCTCGAAGAGGCGGATCGCCACCTCCTGCGAGGGAGCGTCGTACCAGCGGTCGAAGACGGTGATCAACCAGTCGCCGTGCGGGGTCGCGGCGGCCTCCGAGCGATGCTCGGGCGGGCTGGACCAGTTGGCGTGCGGCAGCAGCAGGTCGAGCGTCGGCGGTCGGTAGGAGAGCAAGGACTCGTACGTGGTCAGAGGGTCGGTGGTCGGGTCGACGGTGCAGAGCAGACCGGCGAAGGACTCGCGATAGCGGTCGTCCGTGAGCAGCCGAAGGGCACTGTCGACGGCCGCGTGGCTCCCGCGCCCGTCCGGCCGGCGGCGGCGGCGGTCGTGGTCGGCCGCGGCTCCGTCGAGGCTTACCCCGATGCCGACCTGGTGCCGGCGCAGCAACTCCAGGGTCTCCAGGTTCAGCAGCACGCCGTTGGTCTGCATCTGCACGACCAACTCGGCGACACCGTCGAACGCTTCCCGGAAGGCGCCGATCAGGCGGTCGAGCCGGTCGGCGCCGGCCAGCAACGGCTCACCGCCGTGCAGCACCAGGCGCATCGAGTCGAGCCCGTGGGTGCGCGCGTGGTCGGCCATCCGCTCGGCGGTGGCCTGCCAGATCCGGTCCTCGATCACCATCGGTCGCGTGCGCCACGACTGGTCGGCCATCTCGTACACGTAGCAGTAGTCGCAGGCGAGATTACAGCGCTGGTGCACTTTGAGCACGACGTCCCGGAACGGGGTCGGCCGCCAGCCGGACGCGCGGAGCGCCGCGACGTCGAGTGTCCGGTCGGGCCAATCCGGCACCGGCCCGGGGACCGGCAGCCCAATGGCCGGCAGCACAATGGAACGTGCGGTGGGCATGGAACCCCTTCCGGCCGGGATGTCCTTTCGATCCTAGAAAGGCGGCGGTTCGATGTCACATACGCCGCGTTCGGCCCGGGACACGGCGAGCACCTGCGGATGGTCGGGCCCGAGGGTCGTACGCAGGCCGTTGAGCCCTTTGTCGAAGAGACCCTGACCGGCGGCGGGATCCCATGAGCGGGTGAGCAGCCCGAGGTTGACCGCGCAGATCAGCATGTCCGGGTGCTGGTCGCGCTGGGCGAGGCGGGCGCTCTCCAGCGTGGCCCGAAGCAGCCGGGCTGCGCCTTCGTCGTCGTGCTGGGCGCTGAGATCGCTGGCCAGCTCGACCGCGGCGGCGTGCGTGTAGGGGTGCGCGGCGCCCACCTGGTCCAGAAGCAGACGGTACGCCGACTCGGTCGTACGCCGGGCGGTGTTCCGCTCGCCAGTCGCCCGCAGGATGATCGCGTGGTTGACCGCCGCCGCGAGGGTGAGCGGGTTCGCCTCGCCGAACCGGGCTCGGTATGTGCTCACGGCGCGCAGGCTGGTGTTGTAGGCGTGCGAGTAGGTCAGACCACCAGCCTGACCCACGGCGACGGCGGCGCGGATCGCATTCGCATAGGTCATCGCGGCGGCGAGCGTGTGCCCGTGATCCGAACCCCATTCGCCTTGGCACACCAGGTGGTGCTCGCGGCTGGTGCGCAGCGCCTCGACGACCTGCCCGGTCTTGCGCAGGGCGATGGCGACCGTCCGGTTGGCCAGCACCACGTTCGGGTGGCGGTTGTTGAGCTGCTGCCGCAGGACCGCGAGGCTGTCCTGCTGCAGTTGGAGCGCGTCCGCGTACTCGCCCAGGCCGTAGAGGTCGCGCGCGAGGTTCGAGATGGCCAGCTGGGTGCGGTAGTCGTCGTCGCCCTCGAGCTGCCGCCAAATCGCCACGAGGTCGTCGTCGATCTCGCGGGCCCGGGCGAAGTCGCCGATGGCCCGGTAGCAGACGGCCAGGTTGAGACGGGCGCGCAGCACCTCGGGCCGTTCCCGGCTGGCCGGCTCGTCGTCGCCCCGGTTCGAGTAGTGCTCGACGCGGTAGCGCTCCAGGTTCAGCGCCTTGCCGTAGCCGCCCAGGATGCGGCTCACCATCGCCACCCCGCTGGCGGTGCGGGCCGTCCGGTCGTGGCCGGGACCGAATCGCTCGTTCGAGTTCAGTCGGACCCACGCCTCGTCGTAGAGCGCGTTGGCGTCGCGGTATCGACCCAGTCCGACCAGGGCCAGCGCCAGCCGGTCGATGCAGGCGAAGGTCTCGTCGTCCTCCCAGCGGTCGTCCCGGCCGGCCCAGGCCTTGCGGGCTGCCTCGCTCAGCCGCAGACAGCCGTCGAAGTCGCCGAGTAGGTAGAGGTAGCGGACGTGGTCGAGCACCACCCGGCGGACGTCGCGGTCGGCGTCCTCGACCAGCCGGGCCGGGCCGAGGTGCGGGCCGATCTGGCCGTGCATCTCCCAGGTCAGCGGGTCGTCGGGGCGGCCGGGGTTCGCGGCGACCAGGAGGCGCCGGGCGTTGAGGTAGGCGCGGTCGACGTCGTGCGGAGTCAGGGAGTCACGGACGATCAGCTGCACCAGGCGGTGCACTTCCACCTTCTGGGCGCTGTCGACCGTCCGTAGCAGTCCGAAGCGTTCGAGCAGCTCGACGGCGGCGTCGAGCTGGGTGGGCTGGGTCAGGAGCCGTCCCAGCGGGGGCTGGATGGCGCGCTCGTCGGCCGAGCGCAGCAGCGCGATCGACACCGGCTCGGCACTCAAGCAGGAGAGCATGGCGAGCAGCTGGCCCGCGCCGGGCGACTCCCGGCGTACCTCGTCGTAGGTGAGGCCGAAGGCGCTGGCCACCGTGTCAGGGTAGTCGCTGGGACGGCCCTCGCTCAGCACCGAGGTGGCGTGCCGGTCGAGCCGGCGCAGGTAGGCGTCGACCGAGATGCCGGACGCCGTCCGCATCGCCGACGCCTGTTCGAGCGCCAGCGGCAGGTCGCCCAGGCGCTCGGCCAGTTGGTCGGCGTCGTCGAAGGCGATGCTGCCCCGGCTCTGCAGCAGGGCGATGCTGTCCCGCCGGGGCAGGACGTCGACCGACACCGTGCGGCCGTGGCGGGACCACGTGCCGTCCCGGGTGGTCACGATGACCGCGCCGCGGCCGGCAGGGAGCAGTTCGCGGATCTGGTCGGGGCTGCCGGCGTTGTCGAAGACGATCAGCCAACTGAAGGTGGCCCGTTCCAACTCGCCGAGCACGTAGTTGACGGTCTGGCGCATGTCGGACTGGCTCAACTCGAGTTCGAGCGGCGGCCGCTCGCCCACCGCGGCGAGCGTGGAACGGGTGCGCGCCACCTGCTCGGCGACGATCCACCAGACGGCGTCGTAGCGGTGCGATTCCATCTCGCGGTGGACGAACTCGGTGGCGATGCTCGTCTTTCCGACCCCGCTGAGGCCGTGCAGGATCAGCGGCTGCCAGGGTTCGCCGTCGAGGCGGGTCCGCATGACCTGCAGCAGTTCCTCGCGGCCGGTGAAGCTCGGGTTGCGCGGCGGGATCGAGACGTTCGACGGCTCGACCGGCAGCGTCTCGGTGATGGAGCCGGACGCGGTGGTGATCGCCGGGATGGCGGGCGAGCTTGCCCGGCTGTCGTTGCGGGTCGTCCACAGGGCGAGGAAGCGCCGCACCTCGACCTGCGGGTCGGGCTGGTGCGCGGCCATCTCGGCGAGGATGCGGACCACGCACTCCACTTTGCTCCAGCGGGGCATGACCTCGCCGCTGAGTAGGCCGCTCACGGTCTCGTGGCTCACCGTGTCGGGCATTTCCTCGCGTTCGCGGATGTCGTTGCTGATCCGGCGGAACGACGGCTGCCCGGCGGCGCGGTAGAGGATCGTCAGTTGCGTGACGAGCTCATCATCCTGCGGCACCTGCCACGCTCCCCATGAATACGCCCGCCATGACGCGGACCGCACCTCTGCGTTTCGCAAGGCCCGAAATGCCGGGTCCTCGCCCTCCGTGCCAGAAAATGTCAAGTTCTGTAAAGGGAAGCATTCCACAGCGGAGGGTTGTCACAACAGGCCGTAAAGTTCCGGCAGAGAATGATCCGGGCCGCGGAGCAGGTCGGAGGATCGAGGTACGTCATCTTCCGTGGGGGGATCAGTATCGTGTCCGATCATTCGAACCGTGCCGTGAGCAGGACCTTAGCGTTTGCTGTCCATTCCACCGGGCCGCCGGGATCGGGAAATGCGCTCGCGGTGTACGCGAGCGGCGCGATGCCCGTACAAGCGCATGCTGAACTCACCGTTCAGTACTTCGTGTGGTGGGCCGCGCGCGGCGCCTCGTACGGGAAAAGGTGTCGTACGGCGGCGAAGTGGCACCTCGATGGAATCTGGAACCGACTAATGGTACGAATCGCGGCAGTGTCAAGCAACGGCAAGTGGATCATGGTGGCGCGGGGGGAGTGGACGGTCGCCGGTACGGTCAGGGAGTGGCGGTTGGCGGGGAGTGGATGACCGTGCTGGAACGGGACATTCAAGCGGTGGCCGACGGCAGCTCCGACGTTCTGGATTTCGGTCGCAGTCTCTACTACGGCTCCGTCCGCGAGCTGCCGGTGGCCGTCCGTCAGCTGACCGGTCTGCGCACCCTGCGGCTGGCCGGCAGCGGCGTGAACCGCCTTCCGGACTGGCTCGCCGAACTGCCGGTGCTGGAGATCATCGATGCGCGCGGGTGTCCGCTGCGGACGATGCCCCCGATGCCGTGGGTGCGCTGGGCGCTCGACGCCGACCGGCTGTACGCCTTCCGCACCGCCATCGACCCGGCCCGGGTGTACGGCGTCGCGATCGGGCCACGCGAGACGGGCGAGGCCATCGCGTACGTCGCCGATCTGGCCCGGTACGGCCGGCTCGACCTGAGCGAACTCACGGTCGAAGTGTCGTCCGCCGCACCCGCCGCCACCTGGGACAACCTGACCGAGGTGGACGAGCATCTCGACCAGATCATCGCGAGGTCACCCCGGCTGCGGACGGTCGGCCTGATCGACTGCCCGTTGGGCCGCGTGCCCGAGCCGCTCCGCGGGCTGCGCCGGCTCAGTCACCTGCGGCTTTCCGGGGTGCGGCCGCCCGAGCTGCCCGACTGGCTGTTCGACCTGCCGGCCCTCACCGCGCTCGACCTCAGCCGCAACGGGCTGGCCGACCTGCCCGCCGCGCTCGGGCACGCGGCTCACCTCACCGACCTGGACCTGAGCGGCAACCCGTTCCGGGAGATCCCGGCCGGCGTCTGGCACCTGACCAAGCTGATCTCACTCGACGTCTGGGCCTGCCCGATCCAGCAGATCCCGGCCGAGGTCCTGCGCCTGCTCGCGCTCACCGAGCTGCGCGTCGACGAGACCAGACCGGAACTGACCCTGCCGCCGCCCGAGGTGACCGCCCACGGCGTCGACGCGATCAAGAGCTACTGGTCGCAGGAGCGCACGTCCGGGATGGACTTTCTCTCCGAGGCGAAGCTGCTGATCGTCGGCGAGGCGGGGGCGGGCAAGACGACCTTCGCCAAAAAGATCGTCGATCCCGGGTACAGCCTGAACCCGGATGAGGGATCGACCCAGGGCATCGCGGTCTTCTCCTGGCAGTTCCCGTCCGCGGTGCGGGTAGCCGACGCGACCGGCGAGCGGCTGCTCGAGCGCGACTTCCGGGTCAACATCTGGGACTTCGGCGGCCAGGAGATCTACCACGCCACCCACCAGTTCTTCCTGACCAAGCGTTCGGTCTATGTGCTGGTCTCGGACGAGCGGCGGGAGGACACCGACTTCCAGTACTGGCTGGAGGTCGTGAACCTGCTCAGCGACGCCAGCCCACTGATCATCGTGCAGAACTGCAAGCAGGGACGCGGTGAGGCGCTCGACGTACGGACGCTGCGTCAGGACTATCCCAACCTGGTCGGCGCGTTCAGCGTGGACCTCTCCGACAACACCGGCCTGACCACCGTGATCGCCAAGCTCCGGCGCGAGCTCGAACTGCTGCCGCACATCGGCACCGCGTTGCCGAAGACCTGGCAGGACGTACGGATCTCGTTGGAGGCGGACACCCGCGAGTACATCTCGGCAACGGAGTTCTTCCAGATCTGCGCCGAGCACGGGTTCGCCCGCGAGGAGGACATGCGGCAGCTCGGCGGCTTCCTGCACGACCTCGGCATCTGCCTCTACTTCCAGGACGACGACCTGCTGGGCAAGACTGTGGTGCTGAAGCCGTCGTGGGGGACCGGGGCGGTCTACCGGGTGCTGGACGACCCCGAGATCATCGCGCGCAAAGGCATGTTCGGCCCGGACGACCTGCGGCGGATCTGGCACGAGCCGATCTACGAACCCATGCGGGCCGAGCTGCTGCGGCTGATGGCGAAATTCGCGCTCTGCTTCCCTGTCCCCGGCACCGACCGGCACGTGGCGCCGCAACTGCTCTCGCCGGTGCGA
>DASRYP010000454.1:0-3977 GCA_035687165.1 Actinoplanes sp.
GAGGAGCCCGGTCGGCTGCTGGCCGCGGTCGCCGGCGAGGGCGGCAGCACGGTGCTGATGGCGCGCGTGGGCCGGGGCGAGCCGCCGCAGCAGGCCGAGCGCTCCCCGCTGGGCGAGCGCCTGCTGGCCCGGGTCTGGAGCTGCCCCGAGTCGAACTGCAACAGCTTCGGCTCCGGCGGCGACCCGGACAGCCCGTTCGCCGACATGCGCACCTTCACCAGCCCGGTGTCCCAGCCACCGCCCTCCCTGCGCGGCGGGGCGCCCACCTGCCCGCGGCACGGGGCCAAGCTGCGGGACGCGGGCCCCCGGCCGGCCGTCGAGGTTCTCTCCGTCCGCATCGACGGGGTGATCCGCAAACGGTTCGTCGTCTCGGCCGACGAGCCCACCGTCGTCGGCCGCGCCCCCGAGGGCGGTCGTGGGGTCATGCTCGGCCAGTGGCTCACCGATGACGCCCGGAAATGGATCAGCCGCGGGCACGTGCAGTTCACGCTGCGCACCGACGGCAACCTCACCGTGCAGGACGTCAGCACCAACGGCAGCGGGGTGCGTCCCGGCGGCTCGACGAACGACGACGAGCGCGTCACTCTGCACCGCAACGAGAGCCGTACGCTCGCCCCGGACGACGTGGTCGAGCTCTACGGCGGGGTGCACGTGGGCCGCGCGAAGATGTGGGCCACCGGCGGCGTCGTCCAACCCGAATCGGTGATGGGCGAGGCGCCGACGATGGCCCTCAGGAAGTTCGAGCGGAGCTGAGCTGGCTGGCTCCGCTTCGCTCCGCGGGCGATCGCCTTATCACCGGTGAGCGCCGAGGGACGGCTGTCAGCTGCCGAGGGACGGCTGTCAGCTGCCGAGGATGGCTGTCAGCTGAGCGGTGGCGTGGTCGATCTCGTCGGCGGTGACCACCAGGGGTGGAGCCAGGCGGATCGTCGAGCCGTGGGTGTCCTTGGCCAGGACGCCGCGCTCGGCCAGCCGCTCGCAGGCCTGCCGGCCGGTGAGCAGGGCCGGGTCGATGTCGACGCCGGCCCACAGGCCACGACCGCGCACCGCCACGACACCGTGGCCGAGCAGCGCGGTCAGCCGGGCGTGCAGGTGCTCGCCCAGTTCGGCCGAGCGGCGCTGGAACTCGCCGGTGGCGAGCAGGCGTACGACCTCGCGGCCGACCGCGCAGGCCAGCGGGTTGCCGCCGAAGGTCGAGCCGTGCTCGCCCGGCTTGAGAACGCCGAGCACGTCGCGGTCGGCGGCCACGGCCGAGACGGGCACGATGCCGCCGCCCAGCGCCTTGCCGAGCACGTACATGTCGGGGACGACGCCCTCGTGCTCGACGGCGAACGTGCGCCCGGTCCGGCCGAGGCCGGACTGGATCTCGTCGGCGATCATCAGCACGTGGTGCTCGTCGCAGAGCGCCCGCATGGCCGCGAAGTAGCCCGTGGGTGGCACGAGCACGCCCGCCTCGCCCTGGATCGGCTCCATCAGCACAGCGACCGTGTTCGGGGTGATCGCCTCGCGCAGCGCGGTCTCGTCCCCGTACGGAACGATCTTGAAACCGGGCGTGTACGGGCCGAAGTCCGCCCTCGCGTCGGGGTCGGTCGAGAAGCTGACGATCGTCGTCGTCCGCCCGTGGAAGTTGTCCGCCGCCACGATGATCTCGGCCTGGCCGTCCGGCACGCTCTTGACCCGGTAACCCCACTTGCGGGCCACCTTGATCGCGGTCTCGACCGCCTCGGCGCCGGTGTTCATCGGTAGCACCAGCTCCTTGCCGCAGAGCTCGGCCAGCGACCGGCAGAAGTCGGCGAACTGGTCGTGCACGAACGCCCGGCTGGTCAGCGTGATCCGGTCGAGCTGGGCGTGCGCGGCGGCGATCAGCGCGGGGTGCCGGTGCCCGAAGTTCAGCGCCGAATAACCGGCCAGGAAGTCCAGATAGCGGCGGCCGTCGACGTCGGTGACCCAGGCGCCCTCGCCCTCGGTGATCACGACCGGCAGCGGGTGGTAGTTGTGCGCGGTGTAGCGCTCGGCCTCGGCGAGCTCGCCGGGCGTACGCAGGTCGACGCTGGTCACGCGCGCACCTCCAACGTGCAGCACTTCGGACCGCCGCCGGCCTTGCGCAGCTCGGAGACGTCGACCCCGACGGTTCGGTAGCCTGCGGCCCGCAACTTGGCGGCGAGGTGGGTGGCCTGTTCCGGCAGGACAACCGTACGGCCGTCACTGACCGCGTTGAGGCCGAGCACGGCGGCATCCTCCGCATCGGCGATCACCGCGTGCGGGTAGAGCTGGCGCAGGACGTCCTGGGAACCGGGGGAGAAGGCCGCGGGCAAGTACGCCACGTTCGTGTCGTCGAGCACGCAGAGCGCGGTGTCGAGGTGGTAGAGCGACGGGTCGACGAGCTGCAGCGAGATCACCGGGCGGCGCAGCACCTCCTGCGTCTCGGCGTGCGAGGCGTGCGCGGTGCGGAAGCCGGTGCCGGCCAGCAGCACGTCGCCGGCGAGCAGGATGTCGCCCTCGCCCTCGTTGGTGTGCTTCGGCTCGAACACCTCGAAGCCCTGCTCGCGGAACCAGGCGGCGTACGCCGGGGCCTCGTCGGCCCGCTCGGCGTCGCGGAACTGCACCGCCAGCACGCGGCCGTCGACCACCGTCGCGCCGTTCGCCGAGAAGACCATGTCGGGCAGCCCGGGGAGCGGCTCGATCAGCTCGACCGTATGACCGAGGTCGAGGTAGGTCTGCCGCAGGCTTTCCCACTGGCGGACGGCGAGCGCGTTGTCGTAGGGCGCCGTGGGATCCATCCACGGATTGATGCGGTAGGTCACCGCGAAGTGGGTCGGCCGGCACATGAGGTAGCGGCGCGGCGAGTCCGTGGTCGTCATGGCTGAAACGCTAGGCGTGCCTGACCTGCGAATGCCTTAGTTCAACCATGCGCACTGCTTTCGATCATTGCGTGCTGGGGGGCTGCGGCGGCGATTCGTTGTGTACTGGCTTCGAGGGCGGCCTGAACCAGGCCGCCCTCGAATGCTCAGTGGTGCCGGCGAACCGCCGGACGGTTCCGGGGCGGGACCGGTCAACGCCGGTCCCGGTTCCGATCAGCGAGTCCGGTTGGTCACCGGCCGCGACTGTCTACTGCCCGACAATTGCCGCGATAAACCCCTTAGAAGCGGTTGACGGTGTGCGCGTCGAGCCACTCGCGCAGCGAGTTCACCGGCTGCACGTCGGTGCCGAGCCAGTTCAGCGAACCGGTCAGGGCGAGGACGCCGAGCACGATGGCGCCGAGCGCGAGAATCATGCCGAGCAGCGCGTCGGTCTTGCCGGCGACATGCCGCTTGCCGGTGGCGTGGATGCCGCTCAGCGACAAGATCAGGGCGACCCCGGCGACAACGATGCCATAGCCCAGCAGCGGGCCGGAGAGCACCAGCAGCAGGGACGCCACACCGAAGATCAGGCCGAGCGTGCCGAGCAGCGTGGCCCGTGGCCTGGGACCGGTCGGGGCAGGTGTCCGGTCGACCACAGCGGTGCCGGCCGGCGGCTTGGTCTCGGCGGAGGAGCGGGGCGGCGGGGGCCGCAGTTCGGTGCGTTCGGCGGCCTTGGGGGTCGGCGGCAGATCGGTCAGGGTGTCCTCGTCGTCGCGGCGTGGGCGCACCGGACCCGTACGGACCTCGGTCGTGTTGTTCTCGCGGGGGCGGGTCACCGTGCCGGTCGCGGCCGGGCGTTCGGGAGTTTCCGCGGTATCGGTCGTGGACTGGCGGGAGAAAGTCGGGATCCTCACGTCAGCACCTCCTTGACAGGTTCGGGGGATGCCGTTCTCTTACCCCGAACTGCCGCGGACGACACAAAGGGCACGCGGGAAGCTCCCGCGTGCCCGTGTTTTGTGCGGGTCAGATGAGCGAGGTCGCGCTGCCCACCTGGTTGGCCTTGCTGACCACGTGGTCGACGATGCCGTATTCGCGGGCCGCCTCGGCGGTGAACCAGCGGTCACGGTCGGCGTCGCGCTC
>DASRYP010000455.1:0-6042 GCA_035687165.1 Actinoplanes sp.
TGCGCCCGACGTACTCGCCGAGCAGGCCCAGGCAGATGAGCTGGACGGCGCCGAGGAGCAGCACTGCGATGTAGAGCGACGTCCACCCGGGCACCACACCGTCGGTCCCCCACGAGATCAGGGCGACGACGATCAGGACCGCGCAGAGGACGAAGCTGAGCAGCCCGAGCCAGGTGGCGATCCGCAACGGGGCTGCCGAGAAACCGGTCACGCTGTCGAAGGTCAGGCGGATCATGCGGCTCAGCGGGTATTTGGTCTCGCCGGCGACCCGTTCCTGACGCACGTAGCCCACCTCGGCGCTGGAGAACCCGAGCGACGGCACGACCAACCGATAGACCGGGCGGGGCTCGGGCAGCTCGTTGAGGACGTCGACCACCGGGCGGCTCATCAGGCGGAAGTCGCCGGCCTGGTCGCTCACCCACGGGCCGACCATCTTGCGCATCGTCCAGTAGTAGAGGCCCGCGGTGCCCCGCTTGAAGGCCGTGTCGGTGCGGCGGTCACTGCGTACGCCGTAGACGACGTCGACCCGCTCGGAGCGCGCCGTGGCCAGCATCTCCCCGATCACCTCGGGCGGATCCTGCAGATCGGCGTCGATGCTCACCACGTAGTCACCGCGCGCGGCCTTGAGACCCGCTCGCAACGCCGTCTGGTGGCCCACGTTGCGCCGCAGCGAGACGACCCGCAGCTCGGGCCACTCGACCCGCAACTGCATCAGCCGCGAGACGGTGGCGTCGCTGCTGCCGTCGTCGACCGCGACCACCTCGTACGAGTCGCCGAGCCCGTCGAGCGCCGGGCGGAGCCGGGCCACGAAATGATCGACCGCCGCGCGCTCGTTGAACATCGGCGTGACCACCGACAGTGCCACCGACGACGGCATGGCACCTCCCACTGACTAGATCGGCCGTGCGGCCCCAACTCCGCCGGAATCGGACTCGTGCCCACGGCGAACCAATTCCTCGGTGACGTAGCGCAATCCGCCCTGCGAAGTCTGCCAGCCCGTGGACGACGTGACGACCCAATCGGCACCGAGCACGGGTGCCCGGGTATCGCCCGGGACATCCAGTTCGATGCGGGTGCGGAGGACGTGGTCGGCCCGGGGCAGGAAGGCATGGTAGATCGACTCCCCGCCCATTACCCAGACCTCGCCGGACAAGTCCACCTCGTCGACCGCGTGAGCCACCTCGGCCCCCGGCGCCGACCAGGCCGGGTCGCGGGTGAGTACCACGTTGCGCCGGCCCGGCAGCGGCCGGAAGCGCGAGGGCAGCGAATCCCAGGTCGCCCGGCCCATCACCACGGTCGTACCCGTCGTACGCTGCCGGAACACCGCTTGGTCCTCGGGCAGCCGCCACGGGATCTCGCCGTTCGCGCCGACCACCCGGTCGAGGGCCTCGGCCCAGATCAGGTGGACCGTCATACGGCGACGGGGGCGCGCAGCCCCGGGTGGTGCTGGTAGTCGACCACGGAGAAGTCCTCGAACTTGTAATCGAAGAGCGACGCCGCCGGCGCGATCTCGAGCCGCGGGAACTCGAACGCCTCCCGGGAGAGCTGCGCACGCACCTGCTCGACGTGATTGTTGTAGATGTGACAATCCCCACCGACCCAGATGAAGTCGCCTGGGAGCAGGCCGACCTGCTCGGCGATCATGCGGGTGAGCAGGGCGTAGCTGGCGATGTTGAACGGCACGCCGAGGAAGAGATCGGCGCTGCGCTGATAGAGCTGGCAGGAGAGCCGGCCGTCGGCCACGTAGAACTGGAACATCGCGTGGCACGGCGCGAGGGCCATGTCGGGCAGGTCGGCCACGTTCCACGCGGAGACGATCATGCGGCGCGAGTCGGGGTCGCGGCGCAACGTGTCGAGCACGCCACTGATCTGGTCGATGTGCCCGCCGTCGGGCTTGGGCCAGGAGCGCCACTGCACGCCGTAGACCGGCCCGAGTTCCCCGGCCGGCGAGGCCCACTCGTCCCAGATCGTCACGCCCTGGTCGCGCATCCAGCCGACGTTGCTCTCGCCGCGCAGGAACCAGAGGAGCTCGACCGCGACCGACTTGAAGTGCACCCGCTTCGTGGTGATCAGCGGGAAGCCGGCGGACAGGTCGTACCGCAGGCGCTCACCGAAGAGGCTGGACGTGCCGGTGCCGGTGCGGTCGGCCTTGGGGGTACCGGTCTTCAAGACCCGGCGCAGCAGGTCCTCGTATTGGGTGTCGACGGGCATGGCAGCCAAACTACCCGGCCCGCGCGGGAGTCTGCGCAGGTGTGGGCGCCAGTCTCGGCGCCCACACCTGGCACGCCCGGTGCGGCCGGCAACCGGGCTCCGCCGTCGCCCGCCCAGGTGGCAGGAGGCGACGGCTTGATCCAGCTGTCAGCTTGCCCAGGATTCCGACATCTGGGGGATCTGCTGGTTGAGCCCCTGCAGATCGTTTTGGCCGGCGTTGGCCGACGAGCCGCCTGGGCCCGCCACGAAGCCCAGGTCGACGCCGATCTGGTGCCAGCGCTCGTAGAGCACCTGGTCCTGCAGGACGGCCCGGACGTCTTGGTGCGCGGTGCGCAGTTCCTCGACGGCACCCTCGTAGCGGGCAACGCGCGTTTGGAGGTCAGAAGTCTCGTACGTGGTCATGAGCTCACGTTAACGAAAGATGAGTGGTTTTATTCGCTTTTCAGGTGGCCCGCGATGCGAACGACCCGCTGCGCCATGTGGTCCAGTGCGATGGGTGGACCAGTGCGGTGGGTGGTCCACTGCGGTGGGTGGTCCAGTGCGGTGGGTGGTCCACTGCGATGGCAGCGTGCCCGTCAAGCAAGTTCCCCGCAGGGAGCAGACCCAAACGGCGAGGTCGGTCACACGGACTAAACCCGCAGCTCTCCGCCGTGCGGACCGACGGCGTCGGCGTGGTCGTCGTCGAACCACTGCCCGTCGGTGGCCAGGTAGCGGAACCGGTATTCGCCCGACGGGACGGTGACGCTGACCGTGCGGGTGCCGTCGCGGCGCGGCTTCAGTTCGTGCCGGCCCGGCTCCCAGTCATTGAAGGTGCCGACCACGCTCACGGGGCCGGCGGGGTGGTTGACGGGCAGGCTGAAGGTCACCCTCGTCTTGTCACCGAAGAGCTTGTTCCTCTTGATCATCAAGACCTCCACAACTCGGGCTTCCATCCCTATAACGGCAGGCCACGATACGGGTGACGGCACGCCGAATATTCTGTCGTCATGCCTCCGGAGCCCCACGACGAACTGCGTACGGCCACCTTCCGAGACCTTGACACATCTACCCTCTACGCGCTTCTCAAACTGCGCGCCGATGTCTTCGTGGTCGAGCAGGACTGCGCGTACGGCGACCTGGACGGCCGCGACGACGAGCCTGGAACACGACATTTGTGGTTCACCCGCGACGGCGAGACCCGGGCATACGTACGCATCCTGGACGACGGCGACGTGCAGCGGATCGGCCGCGTCGTGACCGCCCGCGGCGCGCGCGGCGCCGGGCTCGCCGGTCGCCTGATCGACGAGGCATTGACCGTCATCGGGAATCGCCCGAGCGTCCTCGACGCCCAGGCGTATCTCGTGAAGTTTTACGCCAAATATGGATTCGTGCAGACGGGACCGGAGTTCCTCGAAGACGGCATTCCGCACATCCCGATGCGGCGACAGCCTTAAGGAAGCGTGTTGACCAGCTCGGTCATCGAACGGCGGCGGCCCGTGTAGAACGGAACCTCCTCGCGCACGTGCCGCCGCGCGGTCGAGGCCCGCAGGTCACGCATCAGGTCGACGATGCGGTAGAGCTCGTCGGCCTCGAAGGCCAGCATCCACTCGTAATCGCCCAGCGCGAACGACGCCACCGTGTTGGCCCGCACGTCGGGGTAGCCCCGGGCCATCCGGCCGTGCTCGGCCAGCATCCCGCGGCGCTCCTCGTCCGGGAGCAGGTACCACTCGTAGGAGCGCACGAACGGATAGACGCAGATGTATGGGCGGGCCTCCTCGCCGGCCAGGAAGGCCGGCAGGTGGCTCTTGTTGAACTCGGCCGGCCGGTGCAGCGCCATCTGCGACCAGACCGGCGCCAGGTGCCGACCCAGCGCGGTGCGACGGAACAGCGAGTACGCCTCCTGAAGCGCGTCGGGCGAGCTGGAGTGCCACCAGATCAGCAGGTCGGCGTCGGCCCGCAGAGCGGCGACGTCGTACGTGCCCCGGACCGTCACATCCTTGACCGCGAGCTGCTCGAAGAGCGTGTCCACCTCGCCGGCCAGGTCCGCACGCAGCGCCGGCAACGGCGTCGCGGCCCGGAAGACCGACCACATCGTGTAGCGGATCGTCGAGTTCAGCTCGTTGATCCGCGCGGCGTTCGTCTGCTCGCTCATCTCGGCTCCGTCTCTCGTCGCCCACCCACCGGCCTCGCCGACAGTCAGGCAGCCAACCTCTTGCTCAGGTCCTCGGCGGCCCGTTCGCCGCTCGCGACGCAGGCCGGGATGCCGACCCCGTCGAACGCCGCACCGGCCAGGGCCAGCCCCGCGGGCAACGCGGCCCGCGCCGCGGCCAGCCGCGCACGGTGGCCCGGCGCGTACTGCGGCAGCCCACCACCCCAGCGCTGCACCCAGGAGGCGATCGGCACCGGCAGCTCCCGGCCGAGCAACCCGCCCAGCTCCCGGCGTGCCCGCTCGGTCAGCACCGCGTCGTCGAACTGGAGGCGTTCCTCCTCGCCGGCCCGGCCCAGCGACACCCGCACGATCACCGGAGCGCCCGCGGGCCGCTCCCACTTCCTGCTGACGAAGGTAGCCGCCTTGACCAGGGTGCCCTCGCTCGGCGGCACCAGGAACCCGCTCAGGCCGGGCAGCGATGTGCCTGGCGGCAGCGCGAGGGCGACCAACGCCACGCTCGCGTAGCCGAGCTCGCCCACAGCCTCGGCCGCGACCGGGGCCACCGGATCCAGCAGCCGCGCGGACGGCTTGGCCGGGACAGCCAGCACGACGGCGTCGACATCGTCGGTCCGCGGCGCCGGAACCGGGCCCAGCAGCAGACGCCAGCCGTTCGCGGTGCGGGCCAGTTCACGGACGGGAAGACCCAGGCTGATGCCGGCTCCGCTCGCCGTCGCGGCCGCGCCCACCAGGCGACTGAGACCGCCGTCGAGCGCGCCGAAGACCGGCTGCCCGGGCACTCGCTTGCTCGCCACCTGCGCGGCCCGGACGGCGGCGCTCAGCGTGTGCTCGAGGCGGGCGGTGCGCGCGAGCTGCGGCATCGTCACCTCGAGCGAGAGCCGGTCGGCACGCCCGGCATAGACGCCGCCGAGCATCGGGTCGACCAGGCGGTCGACGACCTCGTCGCCGTAGCGGTCGCGGACCAGCGCGCCGACCGCGACGTCCTCGCCCGCCCGCAGCAGCGGACGGCCGCTGTCGGCGTCGTGGCCGGGGGAAACGTGTGCGACGTCGCCCAGCGCGCTGAGGTCGCCCGGGACGCCGACGAGCGTGCCGGGCGGCAGCGGGGCGAGCCGGCCGCCGAAGGCCAGGGCGGCGGGCACCCTGGTCGGATGCACCAGGGCGGGTGCCAGGCCCAGGCGCTTGACCAGGGCGACGGCGGCCGACTCGGTGCCGTCGGAGCCGGTCATCAGGAACGACTCGGCACCGCGCTCGACGGTCACGCCGCCCAGCTCACCGGTGCGCAGCTTGCCGCCGAGGGTGCCGCTCTGCTCGTAGACGACGATCTCGGTCTCGGGCGGGGTCAGCTCGCGCAGTCGCACGGCGGCCGCCAGTCCGGCGATGCCGCCGCCGATGACCGCAACCCGCTTTCGCACGCGACAAGCCTTCCAGGCCCGGCCCGACCCCGTACGCCTGGGGTCGCGCGTTGTGACCGCTAGCGCGCCGACACCTCGTGCACATGCGCGACCAGCCGGGTCAGGATGTCGGGGTCGGTCTCGGGCAGGACGCCGTGGCCGAGATTGAACACGTGACCCGGAGCGGCTTTGCCTTGCTCGAGCACGCGGTCGGTCTCGCGGCGCACCACGTCCCAGCCCGCGAAGAGGATCGCTGGGTCCAGGTTGCCCTGCACCGCACGCTCGGGGCCGATG
>DASRYP010000456.1:0-7590 GCA_035687165.1 Actinoplanes sp.
CTTGACCACATCGACGAGACGCAGAACCACGCCGTCGGGGCCGTCGCCGCCGCTCGCCCCGGTGGGCGGTGGCGTGCTCGGAACCGCGGTGTCAGTGGCCGGCCCGGAGACGACCGCACCCGCGCCGTTGGCCGGCGCATCGATGGCCGCGCTCTGCACAGCGCCGCTTCGCGCCGCGACACCCGCGCTGGAGGGAGCCGGCTCGGAAGAGATGGATTGGCTGTCTGCTGTAGGAGGACGCGGCGAGTCGGCCGGTTTGCGGCCGTCGCGCGGAGAAGGACTGGTCATGACGCCTGCTCGAATGCCGTGTCGCTGGCCAGCACGGCGGCGCCGGTGACGCCGGCCCGGCTGCCCAACTCCGAAAGGACAACGGGGAGGTTGCCGGTCGCCAGCGGAAGCGACCGCCGGTAGACCACACTGCGGATCTCGGCGAGCAGGACGTGGCCGAGCTGGGCCATGCCGCCACCGATGACGATCATCGAAGGGTTGGCGAAGGAGACCAGCGTGGCGAGGACACCACCGATGCGGCGACCGCCCTCGCGGATCAGGCGGATGCAGGTGACATCACCCTCGGCCGCTCCGTCGGCGACATCGCGGGCGGTGATGCCGACGACCGGCTCCGGACGTTCCTCGTCGCTCGCCTGGTCGCCGGCGGCCGCCTGGATCGCGGCCTGATACGCGGCGAGACGCTCGGCCAGGGCCGGCGACTCACCGGAGCGGGCGGCCGCGAGGGCGTCCCTGGCCAAGGCGAACCCGCTGAACAATGCCTCGAGACAGCCGGTGTTGCCGCACGAGCAGACCGGACCGCTCGCGTCGACCTGGATGTGGCCGATGTCGCCCGCGCAGCCGTCGACCCCGCGATAGACCGTGCCGCCCAGGTGGATGCCGCAGCCGATGCCCGTACCTATTTTGACGAAAAGGAAATCGTCGACCGAGTGCGCGACTCCGCCGTGCCGCTCCCCGATCGCCATGATGTTCACGTCGTTGTCGACCACGGCGGGGCAGCCGTGCTCGCGGGCGAGAAGCTCCCGCACGGGATAGCGGTCCCACCCCGGCATGATCGGCGGGGACACCGGCACGCCGTCGCGGAAACTGACCGGCCCCGGAACACCGATACCGACCGCGTCGAGCCGGTCGAAAGCTCCGTCGATGCGCGCCTTGTGCAGAAGCTCGTTGACCCGCTGCAGGATGGTGCGCGGACCCGAACGGATGTCGGACGGTTCGCGGTAAGTGGCGACCGGTTCGAGGCGTCCATTGGTTACCTCGATGTCGATCGAACTGGCCCCCAGATCGACCGCGGCGAACCGAAGTCGGGGGTGCAACTCGACCAAAGTCGACCGGCGACCGCCGCGCGAAGCCGCCATGCCCGCCTCGGCGATGAGGCCGGCCGCGACGAGCCGCTCGACCTCGGCCAGAAGCCGTGGCCGGGTGAGCTCGAGACGGTCCCCCAGCTCGGCCCGTGACACCGGTCCCTCATCGCGCAGCAGGCGCAAGACCCGCAGGTGAGGAGCATCGGCCACGTGCACGAGAAACCTCCGGAAGGGCACTTAACACCGGGGTAACCCCTCGGTGTTGTGCCCGTCACAGTAGGCGCGTTACGCCTCCAGAGTCCATACCTTCTCGAAGATCAATGCCAACTTTTGTCTCCTGGAGCAAAAGTGTCGATCCACGCGACCCGTTGACCATGCGCTTTGCGCCGGTCAACGGCCTAGCTTTCCGCCGCCGCCCCCCGAGTCAACGCTCGCGACCGCCGAATATAGGCGTACGTCTTTGCCCGCCGCAGCCGCCCGGAACGCCTCGGACGATCGCTTCCGGGTACGAGGACGCGCGAAGCCCCGGCCGTCGGACGGCCGGGGCTTCGGGTCGGGTCGGTGGTCGACACGCACTGCGACTGACACAGCCTCCCGGCGACGCTATTTCGAACTCAGGCCGTGTTCGCTGCCCTTCTTGAGCTTGCGGTCGTCGCGCAGCTCCAGGAACGGCTCGTCGGCGGGGTCGTGGCCGGCTGCGATCGCGCGGCCCCGCTCCAGCTCGGCGTCGAGCTCGGCGCCGAGCAGGATCGCGATGTTCGAGATCCACAACCAGACCAGGAAGGCGATGACCCCACCCAAGGTCCCGTAGGTCTTGCTGTAGTTGGCGAAGTTGGCCAGGTAGATCGCGAAGGCGCCGGACGCGGCGAGCCAGAGCACAACCGCGAAGATGCCGCCCGGGCTGATCCAGCGGAACCCGCCAGTCTTCGCGTTCGGTGAGGCCCAGTAGAGGATCGCGAACATCAAGCTCACCAGCAGGATCAGCACCGGCCACTTGGCGATGTTCCAGGTCGTGACGGCCACCTCGCCCAGGCCGATCTTCTCCCCCACGACGCGGGAGAGCTCCCCGGTGAAGACGACGATGAACGCCGAGATGATCAACATCAGGCCGATGACGGCGGTGACGCCGACACGGATGGGCAGCGTCTTCCAGATCGGGCGACCCTCGGGTACGTCATAGACGGCGTTCGACGCGCGCATGAAGGCGGCGACGTAGCCGGACGCCGACCAGAACGCCAGCACGAGACCGATGATCGCCGCAAAGCTGGCGGTTCCGGAGTCGGATACCTGGCCGAGCACCGTGTCGACCAGTTCCTGGATCTGCTCGTTCCCGCCGGCGATCTGGGTGACGGTGTCCTGCACGGTCTTCTGACCGTCGTTGCTGAGCAGACCGAGAACGGAGACGAGCACCAGCGCCCCGGGGAAGATCGACAATACTCCGTAGTAGGTCAGCGCAGCCGCCCAGTCGGTGACATTGTCGGACGAGAACTGCTTGAACGTCCGCTTCACCGCGGCGAGCAGACCGTTGCCCCGGAGCTGAAGGGGACTGTCCGGCCCCGCCTCGGGCGGCACCGCGGACAGGTCACGCTCCTGGTCGTCGCCGGTACGGGTGGTCGCGGCGGCGTCCAGGTCATAGTCCTCGGACGGCCTGGCCCGGTCTCGGTCAGCCCCGGGGGAGCCGTTCACCCGGCCGGAGACGTTCTCGTCGTCCTGCTTGTGGCGCAACTTCATCGGGTCCCTCCAGGCGCACAACGTCCTCGGTCCGGGCTGCCCGCGCCGCGACCCCACCCGCGACGTGCGATAACCCCCAAGACGTGATGCCCGCCACCCGCCCCTCCTAACCACCTGAGGAGAGGGGGCCGATTCGGGCGTTACGCCGTCGATCAACAGGCAGGTCCGCGCGAAGGCCTTCCCGAGCCGGCTCCCTCACTTGCAGAGCTGCCGGGACATGCGGCGGCCGGCGACGGTCAGACTCACGGCCAGGACGGCGAGCAGGTAGGCGACGTCGAGTATCTGGAGCCAACCTGTCGTGCCCGTGCTCAAGGCCCGGATCAGGTCGACCGAGCGATAGAGCGGGGTCACTTCGATGAGCCAGCGCAGCGGCTCGGGATAGCCGGTGAGCGGGACGAACGTGCCGGAGAACAGGAACAGGGCGAACTGCCCCGCGGCTATCAGGTCGAAATCCTGCCAGCTGCGGATGATCGTCGAGACGGCCATGCCCAGGGCACCGAAAGCCAGGCCCACCAGCAGCGTCGCCGGGAGCATGATGAGCGCGCGCATCGGGGTCGTCAGGTCGAGCAGGGTCATGAGGACCACGAAGGCGATCGAATAGATCGTGCCGCGGACCAACGCCCAGGCCAGTTCGCCCAGCGCTATCTCGATGGGGCGGACGGGCGTGGCCAGGATGCCCTCGTAGAGACGGACGAACTTCATCTTGCCGAAGAAGTTGAAGGTCGTCTCGGACAGGGCGCCGGTCATCGCCGAGGCGGCGAGCATGGCGGGGGCCACGAACTCGGCGTACTCGACGACCTCGCCGCCGGGAAGCGTGAGGTCGCCGATCAGCGCGCCGACGCCGACGCCGATCGAGAACAGGTAGAGCACCGGCTCGAGGAAGCCGGAGACCATGACGACCCAGTAGGCCGAGCGCAGCGTCGAGATGTTGCGTTCGGTCACCGAGGCCGCCCGGCGGCCCGTTCCCTCGAACGAGATCAGGCGCGGCAGCACCAGCGTCACCATGATCAGATCACCAGCCTGCGGCGGAAGCGGACGAGGGCGAGCAGGTAGCCGGCCGTGCACCAGGCCAGCAGGACGGCCACATGGACCACGCCGACCGGGCCGGGACTGGTGCCGAGCATCGCGTCGCGGCTCAGCTCGACGCCGTGCCAGAGCGGGAACGTGTAGGCCACCCAGCGCAACGGCCCGGGCAACGAATCGACCGGGAAGAAGACACCGGAGAAGAGCGACATCGGCAGCACCGTGAACCGCATCAGGATGATCAGGTAGCTGTCGCTGGTGATGCTCGCCGCGTAGGCCGCGGTGGGGGCGGCGACGGCCAGCCCGACGAGCAGCGCGACGACCAGGGTGAGCGACGCCCACCACGAGTGCAGCGTGCCGAAGACCGCCGCCACCGCGAGGAACGCCGCCGCGCTGAGCAGAACGCGGAACAGCATGAAGGCCAGATGACCGCCGAGGATGTCGGCCACCCGCAGCGGCGCCGCGGCCTGCGCGAAATAGACCTTCAGCCACTCGAAATAGCCCAGCACCGGCCAGGTGGCCTCGCCGACCGCGGCCTGTAGGGCGGTGGACGCGACGAGACCGGGGACGATCCAGTCGAGATAGGGCACGCCGTCGACGCCCCCGGAGACGAACGCGCCCACGCCCACGCCGAAGCCGAACACCGTGAGCAGCGGCATCACGAGTGTGGACAGTGCGCTGGAGCGCCAGGTGCGCCGATAGTTGACCAGGTGATATTCGAGAACGGAGAGGGTGGCAGTCATCAGTCGACCAGCGTCCGGCCGGTGAGGTGCAGGAACACGTCTTCCAGGCTGCTGCGGCGCACGAGCACACCGGCGGGGGTCAGCGAGCGGCGGTGGACCTCGGCCGCCGCCCCGTCACCGTCGGCGACGTAGAGCAGGATGCGGTCGGGCAGCACCTCGAGCCGGTCGCCGATGCCGGCCAGCTTCTCCGCGTACGCCTCCTGGTTGCCGGTGTCGAAGCGCAGCTCGACGACCTCGCGGGTGGAGTAGCGATCGATCAGCGCACGAGGCGAGCCCGCGGCGACGATGCGGCCGGCGTCCATCACCACCAACCGGTCGCAGAGCTGCTCGGCCTCGTCCATGTAATGGGTCGTCAGCACGAGGGTCACGCCCTGCTGCTTGAGGCGGAACAGCCTCTCCCAGACCAGGTGGCGGGCCTGCGGGTCGAGACCGGTGGTGGGCTCGTCGAGCAGCACGATCTCGGGCTCGTTGACCATCGCGCGGGCGATGGTGAGCCGCCTCTTCATACCACCGGAGAGCGGCTCGACCTTGCTGTCGGCGCGCTCGGCCAGTTGCACGAACTCGAGAAGCTCGTCGGCACGGCGGCGAGCCTCCTTGCGGGAGATGCTGAAGAAGCGCGCATAGGTCGTGAGGTTCTCCCGGACGGTCAGCTCGATGTCGAGGTTGTCGAGTTGAGGGCAGACGCCCAGCTTGGCGCGGATGCGAGGACCGTCGCGGCGGGGGTCGAGCCCGAGGATCTCGAGGACGCCACCGGTGGGCGGGGAGACGCACCCGATCATGCGCATGGTGGAGCTCTTGCCCGCGCCGTTAGGGCCGAGGAAGCCGAACGCCTCACCTCGGCGAACATCGACGTCGATGCCGTCGACCGCGGTGAAGTCACCGAACCGCTTGACCAGGCCGCGTGCGTGAATCAGGAAGTCTTCGGTCCGCTCGGGGGCGGTGGCGGGGTGGTCGGAGGGGGAGTCCACGCTGACGACCCTAGAGCGGGGGTACGACAGAAACGACCGAATTCAGTCCGGCGGGGCCATCGCCTGTCGCGCCGTCGACACCAGTTCCTCGGTCAGCTCGACCACGGCCGAGAGCTCCACCGGCGTCCCCGAGTCGTAGCGGACCGCCCAGCTCAGCCCGTCTTTGCCCGTTACCCGGCGGCCCACCACGCGCACCCCACCGGCGCCGGACGGCAGCGGATGATGCGTCGTGTAGGCCACCGACTTGGTCACCCGGGTGCGCACCTGATCGGGCAGCTCCCCCGGCTCGAGCAGCAGGAACGCCACGATCGGCCCGTCCACCAGCACCGTGTAGTCGTCGCGTTCCTCGGCCACCTCGGCCGGCGTGATCCGCAGCTCCCGCCCCGACCAGGCCGCCTTGTGGATCTCGTGCCAGCCGAGCCGAGCCGCCCGGTCGGGCAGCCACAGACCGTAGTTGGTCGCCACGACCGCCCGCTCGTCCGTGACCAGTGACCACGCCACGACGCGCTCCTCCGGTCCGAGCCGGGGCTTGAGAGCCGCCGGGAGGGACGGACGTCGACGAAGAAAGTTCACAGTCCACCTGCCGCCTGGTCACGCAGGGCACGCGCCTGCTGTTCGAGCGAGAAGAGCTCGCCGGCGAGGGCGAGATAAGCGTCCTTGTTGGCCACCGGGTTGACCCGCTGCACCTTGGACTTGAGATCGCGGATGCGGGTCGTCACCGCGCCCACCTGCAGCCGCGCCAGCGTGACCTGCACATAGTGCGGGTCGACGGCGCCGTCCACGCGCAGCGGCTCGACCGCCAGCGCGGAGATCAGCCCCTGCCCGGCCAGGTCGGTGCAGCTGTCGCGCACCTTCTCGATCCAGACCACGCCGCCGGTGGACACCGCGGAGGCGCCACCCGCCGCCTCGATCGCCGCCCGGACGGAGTGGTAGACCGGGTCGGCGTAGTTCTCGGCGCCGACCACGTCGAAGACCGGCCCGGCCAGCACCGGTTCCTGCAGCGCCAGCTTGAGCGACTCACGCTCCACGAGCCGCTGCGGGGCCTCGGCCGTGGACTGCGGCCGTGCGGGCCCCGGCTCTTCGAGACCGCGCAGGGCCGAGTTCACCGCCCGCTGGACGGGGTCGAGGTCCATGCCGAGGTCGGCGGCGAGCTTGCGGGCGTACTCGGGCAGCTTCTCCCGGTCCTTGATCCGGGCGACCAGCGGGGCGGCGCGGCGCATCGCCTCGACGCGGCCCTCGACGGTATCCAGGTCGAAGCGGCCGATCGTGTGCCGCAGCGCGAAGTCGACCAGCGGTTCCCGTCCGGCGATCATGTCGCGTACGGCCAGGTCGCCCTTGGCCAGCCGCAGCTCACAAGGGTCCATGTTGTCGGGGCTGACCGCGATGAACGTGCGGCCCACGAAGCGCTGGTCCTCCTCGAAGGCGCGCAACGCCGCCTTCTGCCCGGCAGCGTCACCGTCGAACGTGTAGATGATCTCACCGGTGAAGCTGTCGCTGTCCATCAGCAGGCGGCGCAGCACCCCGATGTGGTCGATGCCGAACGCGGTGCCGCAGGTCGCGACGGCGGTCGGCTCGCCCGCCTCGTGACAGGCCATGACGTCGGTGTAACCCTCGACGATCACCGCCCGTCCGCGCTTGGCGATCTCGCGTTTGGCCTGGTCGATTCCGTAAAGCACGTGCGATTTCTTGTAGAGCGGCGTCTCGGGCGTGTTCAGGTATTTCGGGCCGTCGTCGTCGTCGAACAGTTTGCGCGCGCCGAAGCCGATCACGTCGCCGGAGAGGTCGCGAATCGGCCAGAGCAGCCGCCGGCGGAAC